>NZ_JBSFUB010000033.1:0-68104 GCF_053591575.1 Streptomyces altiplanensis
CGGTCTGGAGATCGTCACCGCGGTGTGCGAGGGCTTCGAGGCGCAGCGCGAGCCCTCCGGCAAACGCGTCAAGGCCCGAGTCCCCATCGGGCCCGTGGCCACATAACGAGCTGGTGCATGTGTGGGGCCTGGGCCGCGGGCCGGTGTCAGCCGTTGGCGGGTCCGGCGAAGGAACTGCTTCCCGTGTTTGCGGTCGGCGAGGGTGTGTTCGACGGTGACGCGTCGGGATGAGTGAGGGTGGTGGGCCCGCCGACGGATTCGCGGACCTCGGGCGGCCTGATCTCGTTCGCCTTTCCGGGCGGGAGGATCGCCCGGCCGGGGCAGCCGTTGCCCGGCAGCACCTCGACGTTGGGGAAGTCCTGGAAACAGACACCGGTGCCTTCGGTGCGTGCGATGGTCGCGTCATGCATCCGCCCAGGCCGCAGGGCATCGGTCCACAACGTGTGACCGCGGTGGCCGGCCACAGGCCGGCGGACCTGGACCTCGGTGGCGTCCAGCCACAGCTCGATGCCCTCGTCCCGCGCATGGGCGAACACCTGGGCCAGAGGCCGAAGTTGCAGGCCAGGGCGGTCGGGCACCGCACAGCCCCGATCGGCAGGCGGCGTACGTATCTCCCCGACGGCACGGGTGAGTGGAGCGGCCGACTCCTCGGTCAGACGGCCCGGATGCTGACGGGACACCCCGTGAACAGCCGATGCGCGAGAACTCCCCGGTTGACCACGGCCGTCGCGATCGGGTCACGCCGTCCCCGCCGCTGACACACTCACCCGCGATCACGCACCCGTTCGTAAGAACGTGTTACCGCACCGCCCAGGCTGTGCGCCCTGCGGGCGGCGGCGGAGTCCCTGACGCGGCGGTCTCCGGCTTCCCGCCTGAAAACAGGCCGCATGGCGTGGACACACGCCTGCCTGGCGCGCCGACGCTTCGATAAGGTAAATATTTGCCGTGGGGCAATATTTTGAGGCGACTCCTGTAGACGTAAAGGGCCCTCGTGGGGGCACTCAGGGGCATAGGCAGGCACTCCGCCTCCCTCGGGCGGGTGCCTGCCTATGCTTCCTGGTTGATCAACTTTTATGCGAAATGGTCTTATGGTGAAGAACCTTCTGGCTGCGGGGCGAGCTGTACGGTCGGCCGCACCCCATGCGCTCTTCGACGGAGTGCGAGCCGCTCTGATCGAGTACTACGAGGCCGTTGACGTCGACCTGCTGATGGCCGACTACAGCCTCACCTGCCTGCAGCCGGTGACGGCCTTGCCTCATACGGCGCAGCCGTTGTCGGTGGAATCCAGTCCGGAAGGCCGCGCGTTCGGCAGCCAGGAGCCGTTCGGCCAGTACGTGGCTCAAGACGGGGCCGTTGACCTGCATCTGCCGGTGACGGTCCGCGGAGACAGGCTCGGGATCCTGACCGTGCGTCTTCCTGAACGCAGATGCACGCCCGACACCGTCGAGGAACTCACCGAGATCGCTGAAGTGCTCGGGCACGAAATCGTCGTCGCCGAGCGCGACACGGACTTGTACCTGCAGGCCCGGCGTGCCAGCCGCCTCACCTTGGCATCGGAGATGCAGTGGCAGCTGCTGCCCGCCAGGGCTTGCGCGCGTCCCGAGTACGCGATCGGGGCGCAGCTTGAGCCTGCTTACGACATCCACGGCGACAACTTCGACTGGTCGGGCACGGCCGAGAGCCTCACCCTCAGCGTCACCAACGGCATGGGTGACGGGATCCAGGCATCCCTGCTCACCAACCTGGCGGTCAACGCCCTGCGCAATGCCCGCAGGGCCGGCGTTGACATCGCCGACCAGGCCGCCCTGGCCGACCAGGCCATCTACGCGCAGTACCGCGGAGAGGTCTACGTTTCCACCCTGCTGCTGTCCTTCGAGCTGGCCACCGGGCGCGGGCGGGTAGTGGATGCCGGATCACCTCAACTGTGGCGGCAAAGGGGCAAGGTCGTGGAGCACGTCGGCTTCGAGGCGCAACTCCCGTTGGGAATGTTCGATGAGACCGCATATGTGGCCCAGGAGATCCAGGCACTGCCCGGCGATCGCCTGATCTTCGTCAGCGACGGCGTCTACGGCGCTCCCTCCGGGGCCGGCGAGGCGTACGGGGAGCGCGCTCTGGCGCGCGCCATCCAGTCTGTCGGCCTGTTGCCGGCTGCTGCGGTGCCGCGGGCGCTTCTGCAGGAACTGGCGTCGTACCGCGACGCGGACGCTGAAGACGACGCGCTGGTCTTGTGCCTGGACTGGTTCGGCCGCACCGATTCCGAACAGTGCTCTTGATCCGAACAGTGCTCTTGAGAAGGGCCTTGCCGACGCCGCTGAACGTGAAGGTCCGGATCCAACTGGCTGCCGGAGAGTCGGAGTTCCAGCCCCGTTTGCGAACCGGTCTCTGTCGCCTGCCGCTGCCCGGCGAGTGGCGGCGAGCTTCTCGCTCCCGGCCTGGATCACTGGATTAAGGGTGCAAAACTCCAGCGGCCTCTTGAACTGCGCCATCGGATGGAAGCGGCAGATCGCCGGTATCGGCCGACGGCCGGGTTCGCTTCCCGAACTCGCTTGGCCAGGGAGCGAGCCGCAGGTCTCCGGGACCCGCCTTTGATCAGGCGCTTCGGGCATGTGCCGCCGGGCGCCTCGCGGGGAGGCCTGCATCCGCTTCCCATGGACGTGTGCCACGTGATTATATTTGCTGCATGGCAACAATCGAACTGAGTGGAGCACCCGGCCGGGCGTTGCCGTCGGCGATGCGCGAAGGGAGCCCGGGTGAACAGTAGCGAGATGACGGCGCGTAAGTGTGTCGTCGGCGCCATGGAGGGCCGCGTCGATGAGGTGGCGGACCGGTGGGTCCGGCTTCAGGTGCAGCGCGCCGCTCTGAGTACCGGCATACGGGAGACAGAGCTGCGCGAGGAGGCCGACGCTCTGGTCGCTGCTGTCGTCGCCGGCCTCGAGAGTCCGCTGCCGGTTGAGCGCGTCGTCGCCTCCCACGCCGATCTCAACCGTGCGGTCACCGAACTCTCCTTGCGCAGAGCCAGGAGCGGCGAGTCCCCGACGGCCACGTCGCTGGCCGTGCTCGCGCTGAAGGAGGTGCTGCTGGAAGCCGTGCAGGAGAGCACGCAGGACAGCGGGGAGCTCTTCTCCGCGGCACTGCTGATCAACCAGCTTCTGGACGCGGCAGGCGCGCTGTCCTTCGACACCTACGTCGAGGGGCGCGAGGAAATCATCCGCAGGCAGAGCAGGCAGTTGCTGGAGCTTTCGACCCCCGTGGTCCGGCTCTGGCGGCAGGTACTGGGCGTTCCACTGATCGGCACACTCGACACCGCGCGCACGCAGGTGGTGATGGAGAACCTGCTTCAGGCCATCCAGGACCAGGAAGCCACGGTCGCGATCATCGACATCACCGGTGTGCCGACCGTGGACACCGCTGTGGCACACCATCTGATGCAGACCGTCAACGCGGTGCGGCTGATGGGGGCGGACTGCATCATCAGCGGTATCAGACCGCCGATCGCGCAGACCGTCGCCCAACTGGGCATCGACCTGTCCACGATCATGACCCGGGCCACCCTCGCGGACGCCCTGTCCGAGGCGATCAAACTCACTGCCGGCTCCCTGGTCCCGTCCGAGGCACCGGTCCTTCGGTGACCGGCCGTTCGAGCGGCGTTCCCCTTCTGCGCCTGGGCGACGTGCTGGTCACCGGGTTGCTCAACGAGCTGGACGACAAAGCCGCTCTGGCCTTCACGCATGAGCTCACGGAGCGCATCTCGGCCGATCGCGTACGCGGCGTCTTGATTGACATCTCCCGGCTCGAGATCATCGACTCGTTCGTAGCGCGTACGCTCATGGAGTTGACCACGATGGCCAGGCTGCTGGGCGCACGCGTGATCGTGGCCGGGATGCGGCCGCCCGTCGCTATCACGCTGGTCGAACTCGGGATCGAACTCGTCGGCGTGGAAACGGCTCTCAATGCTGAACAGGGCATGGCTGCCCTGGGCTGGCACCAAGGTTCGCAGCCCCCGGAAGGGGCCCGACATGACGCACCTCGCTAAGACAACCTCCGGCACCCCTGCTCCCGCCCCTGCCGAGGGCCGCCCCACGCCCAGCGGCGCCGCGGCGGAACCCACTGCCGAGGTGGCACTGACCACCGAGGAAGACCTGCTTGCGGTTCGCCATGCGGTGCGGGCGGCGACCCTCGCCGCCGGCTTCGGCCTCGTCGATCAGACACGGGTGGTGACGGCCGCCAGTGAGCTGGCGCGCAACGCCTACATCCACGGCGGAGGAGGCGTCCTGACCATCGAACTCCCGTACCGCCATGGAGTGAAGGGCGTGCGGCTGACGATAAGCGATGAGGGACCGGGCATCGCCGATCTCGAGTCGGCGCTGACCGACGGCTTCACCACCGGGGCGGGACTCGGCCACGGCCTGGGCGGCGCGCGTCGCCTGATGGATGACTTCGAGGTGCACACGAAGCCCGGAGCCGGGATGACAGTGATCACTACTCGCTGGGCGCACCGGTGACACGAACGACGACCAGGCCGACCGCCTTCGTGCGCATCGATCACCACAGCGCTGTCCAGCTGGCCGCCGACGTGGCCCGCTCGTGCGCCGGGCGGTTGCCGGGAGCGATGCCCGATCAGGCTGCGGTCGTCGCCTCCGAGCTGGCCAGCAACCTCGTCAAGCACGCCAGGAACGGTGCCCTGTACGTCCAGCCGCTCCCGCTGGGCGCCGGTGTGGAGATCCTCGCCGCGGACCGCGGACCGGGCATGTCCGAGCTGCAACGCTGCCTCACCGACGGATACACCACCACCGGCACCCTGGGCGCCGGCCTGGGGGCGGTCAGCCGGATCGCGACCGATCTCATCATCCGTACCGAGGCCGGGACCGGCACTCTGGTTTCCGCCCGCCTCGCCCCGCCCGGCCGGCCGCGTCCTGCGCAGGATGTGGGGTTCCTGTGTCTGGCGGCCGAGGGCGAACAAGAGTGCGGTGACACCGGCGCGATCGTGGAGAACGACAAGATCCGCACCGCGATCGTCGTCGACGGGCTCGGTCACGGGCCTCAGGCCGCCGAAGCCGCGCAGATTGCGCTGCGCGCCTTCCGTCCCGTGGCGGATCAACCGCTGTCCCGGCTCATGAGCGTGTTGCACCGAGCGCTGCGTCACTCCAGGGGAGCGGCGGTCGGCGTGCTGCGCCTGTACGCCGACCACGCGCAGTACTGCGGGATAGGAAACGTCCGTGCGCTGGCGTCCTCTCCTCGCGGCGTGGACCACCGTCTGACCGGACAGCCGGGGATAGTCGGATGGAAGATGCCTGCCCCGCAGACCCACAGCATCCCGCTCACTCCCTACACCACCGCCGTACTCCACAGCGACGGCATCCACGCCCAATGGGCCCACGCGCCTTCCCACTTCATGCTGCGCCTGCCCCCACCTCTGCTGGCCGCGGCCCTCGCCCACGGGCACCGTTCCAGCCGAGACGACGCCACCGTGCTGACCGTCAGGACACACCAGGAATCGCGATGACAGGCCACCCCTTCCGCTCCATGCCGCCGCTGCGCCGGGCCGTGCGCCGGCTCGCACGCGCATACCGGCTGCCGGCAGACGTCAGAGCCCGCCTCGCGCTGTCCGTCGCCGACCTGGCCGAAGACCAAGTGCGGGCCGGCCGTCCTGTCACGCTGCACACGGCCCAGGAAGCGGGGGTGGACGCGGACTCCTATGTCCTGGCTGTCACCTTGCGGTGCCCGCAGGCGCCTTGCCCGCTGGCCGCGCCAGGCCTGCCGCTGCCCGTCGCGGAACTGTCCCCCACCTCCGCGACCTGGAGATTCACGATCCCGCTCCCACCAGGTCGGCCGGCGTCCAGCAGCCTTCCGGACGACATCCGAAGCCGACGTGATCCGTGGCCGGACCGGACGCCATGGACAGAGACCCAGGCCGTCGAGGAAGAACTCCGCGCGGTCTTCGCCCAGACCGACGCGCTCGGTGCCGAACACCGGCGCCTCAAGCACGAGCTCGCCGAGACCAACGCCGGCGTCCTCGCCCTGTACGTACAACTCGAGGAACGTGACGAACAACTACGCCGCGCGCACAGCCTGATCCTGCAGGAACTCGAAGACGCGCTGCGGCCGCCGCCGCTGAGCGTCGAGGGTCTCGAGCTCGGGGTCCATTACGCACCCGCCGACCCCAACGCCCCCACCGGCGGTGACCTCTACGACTGGTTCACGCTGCCCGACGGCACTTTGCACATCACCGTGGTCGACGCACTCGGCCACGGACTGGGCAGCACCCGCAGCGCCCTCAACGTGACGCACGCCGTGCGCACCCTGGCCCTCGAAGGCCATCCCCTGCAGTCGATCCTGACCCGCACCCACGAGATCCTCATGCCCTTAGCCCCCGACCTCATGGCAACAGTGCTCCTGGCCCGGCTGGACCCGGCGACCGGAAAGCTGCAGCTGGCCAACGGCAGCCACCCTCCCGCGCTCCTGCTCCGGAGCGACGGACAGGCCCGCTACCTCGAGGTGAAAGGCAGAGGCATCGGCTTCCCCCTGCCGGGCAGCGAACAGGTCCTGCACGCCGACATCGGCCCAGGTGACCTCCTGATCCTCTACACCGACGGCCTCACCGAGAGCCGCAGGGACCCGATCGAAGGCGAAAGGCGCCTCGTCGAGACGGCGCGCCGGCACGCGTCCAGGCCGCTGGCCGAGATCCCCGGCTCCCTCGCGGCCGACATGCGCTCAGTGGTCCTCCACTCTGACGACACCCTGGCTCTGGTCATCCGCATCACCGGGAGCGGTGCGTGATGCTGCCCGTTTCGAGACGCGGGACCGCGACCGCTGGGCGGCCCCTTCTCGACCGCATCCCTCACACCTTCCCGAAGGCCGGAAAGCCAGGAGCCGTGACCAGCCATGACCACGCCCGCGCCCACTGACTGCTCCGGTGCGCGCCGGAGCATGTGCTCCTCAGGGACCGGGGCCCGCCCCAGTGCCGGTCGGGCAACGGTCCCGCTCGCCTTGCTGAACCGTTCGGCCCCCGTTGGCTTTCGCACCGGCAGCGCCCGTGCCGAACACACGCGAGGTGGACACCGGCTTCCCAGAAAAACCGGGTGACGAACCCCCATCCGGCTGATCGCCTTTCTCCGCCCGGCCGGACCGACAGCACCCTGATGAACGGCTG
This sequence comes from Streptomyces altiplanensis, assembly GCF_053591575.1. Taxonomy (NCBI): domain Bacteria; kingdom Bacillati; phylum Actinomycetota; class Actinomycetes; order Kitasatosporales; family Streptomycetaceae; genus Streptomyces; species Streptomyces altiplanensis. The sequence continues at coordinate 7,151 of NZ_JBSFUB010000033.1, forward strand.
CAGGCCGGTGCGGGTTCAGCGGCCTTTCCCCTGCCAATTGAGGTGGGACAGGCGCACGGCCGGAGCCGGAAGCCGGGCGGGCAAGGCAGCCGCCCCCACGGCAGAGACGGCACGCGTGTGGACGCCGGACGAATTGACGGGAGCTGACAAATCACTCTCCCGGGTGAGAGAATGGTGGAATGCCCCGCACTCTGCATTCCGCTGATCATGGTCAGGTGGCTCACGCCGCATGCGCGGTGTCGGAGCTCCTTCAAATGCTCTGGGGGCGTGGGCAGGAAGCTGCCCCCTCGGGTCCCGTTTCCCCTTCGCAGCTGCGTGCGCTCACGACCCTCGAAGGCCAGGAGGGTCTCAACCTACGAGCGTTGGGCGAGGCACTCGGGACTCGGCCGTCATCCGTGAGCCGTCTGTGCGACCGTCTGGAAGCGGCCGGGCTCGTCGAGCGGTACCCGAGTGCGACCAGTCGCAGAGAGATCGAGGTGCGGCTGAGCAGGCGAGGGCGCGCTGTGCTCGCCGAGTTCCGGGCTTTTCGGGCACGTGAGGTCGAGACGGTGCTGCAGGAAATGTCCCTGTCGCAATTGGCGGCACTGGCCGAAGGTCTGGAAGCCTTCCAAACCGCCGCCGCGAACCTCGGCCTTGCCGTCGAGGCCAGTGGGCAAGAGCGCTCTGCGGGCATCGCCCAGAGCTTGCCCCACACCGGTTGACGCGGCTTGCCGGCCCGGCCGTGGGCTTTGTGCCCCAGGCACCTCTCGCACCACAGGGGCAATCCAGGAGCCATCGCGGACTGTTACGGAGAACGGTCCATCAAGAGCACCGACATCTTGAGAACAAAGTGGTCATTGCCGCGCGAGAAATCACGATCACCATCCAGGACGCGATCATCATCCAGGAAACGGACGCACTGTTCATCTCGGAGCCATACGGAACCTGGAAGCCGGTGAGGTAAAGCCACAAAAATCATCGGCCACGTCCGCGTCACTGGACGGGTGGCGCATGAGCCCCCGTCAGGCCGAGGGCCTTCGCCCGCCGAGGGCCGGGCACAGCGCCGCGCCGACGACCGGTATCGTTGCCGCCCGGCAACTGTTCCTGTGCTGCCGGATTCACCCACCGTGTCTCCGGCACGAGGCTGACGGTCCCCGTTGCCCATGATGGCCATGCGGGTCCATCAGAGGCAGGATGGAGGGTGTGGTGAACGCGCCGTGGTGATCGACACCTTCGCCATCCACGTGCAGCCTGATGCTGGGCGATGAGAGAAGAGATCATGACTGACCTGTCCAGCGGTTGGCTCGGTGCGGCCGAAAGCGCCCTGAGGCGGCGCCGCCCACCCGTCTGTTGTCCACGGCGCGCTCCCTGCTCGCCGCCTACCTGGACGCCCGCTGGGTGAGCCTGCTGCTCGCCGACTACGGTCTGACCTCGCTCCAACCCGTGACCTGCCTGCCGCACACGGGAGAAGCGGTGCCCGTACGCGGGGAGCACCCGGCCGGCCGCGCCTTTTCGACGCAGGCCGCGGTCGTGGAGGTCGCGGCGGAGCCGGGCATGGTCACCGTGCACCTTCCCGTCACCGTGCGCGGAGACCGGCTGGGCGTGCTGTCCGTGCATCTGCCGGAGCCGGCCAAGGGAACTCCGGGCGTGCTGGAGCTGGCGGCCTTCGCCACGGCGATCGGGCATGAACTGCTCGTCGCCGAGCGAGACACCGACCTTTACCTTCAGGGCCGCAGGCGCAGGCGTCTGACCCTGGCGGCGGAAATGCAGTGGCAGCTGTTGCCCGGCCGGGGATTCATCCAGGACGAGTACACTCTCGGCGCCCACCTCGAACCCGCCTATGCGATCGGCGGGGACAATTTCGACTGGACCAGCACCGACGGCCACCTCACCATCACGGTGTCCGACGGCAAAGGGACAGGAATCCAGGCAGCTCTCCTGACCAACCTCACGGTCAGCGCGCTGCGCAACGCCCGCAGGGCCGGGATCTCCCTCGCCGACCAGGCATCCCTCGCCGACCAGGCCATCTACGGTGAGTACGCGGGAGCGCTCTACTCGGCGACCCTCCTGCTGCGCTTCGATCTGGCCACCGGGCAGGTTCAGGTGGTCGACGCGGGTTCCCCACAGCTTTTCCGCCTGCGGCAGGAGGTGGTGGAGCTGATCGAGCTGGACGCGCAGATGCCACTGGGCATGTTCGAGGAAACGGAGTACTACGAGCAGTCACTGACCGTGGAACCGGGAGACCGTCTGGTCGTCGTCAGCAGCGGCGTGCACCAGGCCCGGTCGCGGGACGGCAGGTTCTTCGGTGAGGACGCTCTGCGCGAGACCATCGCCGCCACGCGCAGCTCGTCGGCGCACGAAACAGCCCGCGCCGTGGTCGACGGACTGGTGCAGTACCACGGCAGTCACGACCTCGCGCAGGACGCCGCCGTCGTGTGCATGGACTGGCGCGGCAGGCCCGCCCCGGCGTGACCGGCACTCCGCCGCTCCGACGGACCGGCCGGCTGCCCCGGTTACCCCTCCGCCTGGTCGGTTTCGGTGAGCTGAGCAGCCTTCGAGAAGGCCAGCAATCCGTTCAGGAGGCCCGTATGTTCGGCTGGGGGCATTCGGCTGAGCACCTCGCCGAATCGTGCGCAGCGGCGGGCGAGCAGGGCACCGATCAGTTCGTTTCCCGCTGTCGTCAGGACCAGCTCGATCTCCCGCCGACTGGTGCGGCCGGGTTCGCGGCGCAACAGGCCGGCTGCTTCGAGGCGATCACACAGCCTGCTGACAGCAGGTGGAGTGGCACCGATTTCATCGGCCAGCCGCGTGAGGTTGATACCGGGCTTGCGCCGCAGGATCAGCAGTGCTTCCCACTGGGGCGCCGGCAGCCGGGGCGATGTGGCGCGAGACGCCTGTGTCCACGCGGTCACCAAAGCTTCTGCGGCTTCAGCCACCTGGACCGGCAGGTCACGCAGAGGGCCCTCCGGTGGTCCCGCGAGGTCCATACGGCCGTCACTCCCATGAACAGTTGTGCACCCCTGCAGGAGGCTGATGCTCTCGCGGCACGCATCGGTCGAATCCAATACTTGTCGTCTGCCCGCTCTGTCGAAAGTATCCCTGCCCAAGGGTCATGCATTCCCGGAATGCCGCAACCGGGGCCGGACGATTGAGCTGACTGGCCCCCCGGCGAGGCCGTACGCGTCACCTTGGGTTTTTGCGCCTGTGACGCAGGGGCGCATGCACTCCGCTGTCCTGCTGGAACCACGCCCGTCTCTGCTCCGCCGCACCCGCTCACCCCGCCGGGCTGCCATGAGCCCGGGCCATCACGGCGTTGATCGTTCTGCCGGAGCCAGGGCCGGCTGTGACGGTCGCGCTGCCGGTCGGGCGGCGGACCGTGGGCCGGCCGAAGACTCCGCTGCCGCTGTTGAGGCCGGGGACGACCGCGCGCGGGGGAGCGGGGCCGGGGTCACCGGCTGCGGCGCTGACCGTGTCGCGGCCGGCGCGGGGGTGAGGCTGTCGGTGAGTGCTCGGACGATGGCACGGGCGCGATGCGCACCGGCCGTACTGGCACCCGTCGTCCGGTGCGAGGTGCTCGGGTTGGCCATTTCCGTGCCGTTCCCGCACGTCCACCCCACCTGGAGGGGTTGGGCCGGTTCGCGGAACGGGCGGCGTGCCCGCACAAGCGGCTTCCGCCCGGGGGTGACGGAGTCCCAGCGTCTCCGGCGGGAGGAAACCTGCTGTGTCGGTAGTAGACATTGCTGTGTGGCGGAGTAGGTTTTTTCTCGTAGTCAGGGCCGCACACAGAGGCGCGGCAGAGAAGAACCGCCGCGCCTGCAGGTTCGGGTGAGTCGTGGCACGGCAGCGGCACCTCGGGGCCGGATGCGCCAGGGTTCTGAGGCCGGCTGCCGGGCCGACGGCTCAAAGGGGCCGCGAGCGGTTCCGCGGTTCCAGCAGTACGACAGGTTGATCGCAAGGAAAAGGAGGCGGACGCCATCAGGATCGCCCGGGCGAGGAAGAGTCCGCCCGGGTACCGAAGGCCCCCGAAAGGAAGGTGGTCCCCGGTCACGCGACAGCGATCCCCGAATCCCCGCCCATCCCCCTGGGCGGAGAAGCGGAAACAGGAATCCGGCGCAGAAGCAGCCGGTAGATGGTGTTGACCCCCGGGGCCCTGGTGCCATCCAGCACCAGGGCCCCTCGCGTGTTCAGGCCGCGCGGGAGCGCCCCGAGCCCGTCCTTCTGGGATCGGCTCGGGTACGGCCCCGGAGCGGCGGGGACGGCACCGTGACCACGGAGGACCCCAGCCGATGGGCTGCTCCAGCGACAGGGGGACACGCGTACGAGGTCAGCGCTGTTTAGCGGCTGGCTCAGCGGGCGGGCACCGGAGCACTCTTGTGGTTGCACGCTCGTCCGGACGAAGACCTCTGAGGACAGCGCTTGTCCTCTGTCCCGCGACAGCGAACCTCGAGCGCGCGCCACCGAACCTTTGTTCCCTGGTCGAAGCACGTATGTGCCGCAGCATGTGCCGCAACTGTGATGCCTGTCGAGACAGCGGGCAGAAGAATCCGCAACTTGAAGGAGGCAGATGTGGTGCGTGATCGGATCGGACTGGCGGAGGTGCTGGCAGCGGCGGAGGATGCCGCACCGGTGGGCTCCCTCGATGTCGTGGCGCGCAACCTGCGTGACCGGTTCGGCGCGAGATACGTGTCGTTCCTGTTCGTCGACGTCGTCGGTCGACGCCTGCTGCGGGTCAGTGAGAAGGCGGCCGGGCAACGAGGGCGCCACGCCGATCAGGTCCCTCTCGCCGGCAGCATCTACGACGAGGTCCTGCGTACCCAGAAACTGGTGCGGGCGCCCGAGGGCGAGCAGGGGCAGCGGGTGCTCGCCCCTGTCACGAACCGCGGCGACACCATCGGGGTCCTGGAGCTGTTCCTTACCGAGGTCACACAGGACGTGCTGGAGCAGGTCGAAGAGGCCGCGCACGCGCTGGCGTACATCATCGTCACCGACCGCCGGTTCACCGACCTCTACCACTGGGGCAACCGCACCACCTCGGTCAGCCTGGCCGCGGAGATCCAGCGCCAGCTCCTGCCCTCGGCCCCCTCCTGCGAGGCCGCCGAGTTCGCCCTCGCCGGCGCTCTGGTCCCGGCCTCCGACATCGCCGGTGACACCTATGACTACACCCTCGACCACGACACCCTGCACCTGTCCGTGACCGACGCCATGGGCCACGACGTCGACGCCTCACTCATCGCCACCCTTCTGGTCAACGCCTCCCGCGGTGCCCGCCGTGCTGGGGCGGACCTTGCCGAACAGGCCCGCCAGGCACACCAGGCCCTCCTCGACCACGGCCGACGGACCTTCGCCACCGGGCAGTTGCTGCGCATCGCCCTGGACGGGACCAGCGCCCAGCTCGTCAACGCCGGCCACCCCGGGCCGCTACGGCTGCGCGACGGCACAGTCGACGAACTGCACCCGGCCGCGGACCTGCCCTTCGGCGTCGCCGGGCAGGGCCCGTACCGGGTACAGGACCTCGACCTGCGCCCCGGCGACCGCCTCGTGCTCTACACCGACGGCATGCAAGAACGTCAAGCGAAAACCGCCGACCTGCCCGGCCTCATCCGTAAAACCGCAGCCGAGCACCCCCGCGAGGTCGTGCGCACCCTGGTCGCCGCGGTCACCGACGCCTGCAACGGCCACGTGAGGGACGACGCCACCGTCCTGTGCCTGGACTGGTACGGTCCCCAATCCGAAGGCCGCCGCGCGAACGCCTGAGCTGTGTGCGGGGCCGTGGAACCGTGTGTCCGGCACCCCGCCGCGGGAGGAGCTGCTGCGCTTCTTGGAGTGTGTCCAGGCCCGGCAGCTCGGCAGCTCCGGCTGGGCGAAGCGAAGCCCCGGCCCGTGCTTCGGCGGCCGTCCGTTCGTCCCGGGCCGCCATCGGCCCGCCACCGGCCCGCCGTTGTCGCAGCGTCAGGCGGCAGACTCGCCTCACGGTCTTCGGCGTGGTCGGTGCGCCGTGGCCGGTGCACATGATCGGGCGAAGGCCGCCTTGCTGTCTGGAGAACACCGAGGCCGACAGCCCGGCCCGGCGCCCCTCACCATGCGTCGTACGACCTGCCGGCTGGGAGCCCGTGCCCGTCCCGTCCTGCCCGGCGGGCTCATCACCACCGTGCCCGAGGCCGCGTAGGATCCGAACATCAGAACTTGGCCTGTTTCAACGCGAACCGACTTCGTTCCTGGAGACGACATGGGCAGCGCCCTTCTTGTGATGGACGTCCAACGGGCCATTGTGGACATCGCAGGCGGCGACTCCGGATATCTGTCACGCCTGCGCAGGGCGATCGACGGGGCCCGGGCGGCGGACATCCCCGTGATCTACGTGGTCATCGCGCTACGTCCCGGCTTCCCGGAAGTCGGCACGCGCAACAGGGCTCTCACTGCCGTCGCACAGGCCGGCCTCTACGTCGAGGGCGCACCAGGCACCGAGATCCACCCCGAGGTCGCGCCCCGGCCGGGCGACGTGGTGGTCACCAAGAGGCGGGCGAGCGCGTTCTCGGGCAGCGATCTCGACGTGGTGCTGAGGGCGCGCGGTATCGACAGCCTCGTGCTCACCGGCATCGCCACCAGCGCTGTGGTGCTGTCCACCCTGTGCCGGGCGAACGACCTGGACTTCGGCCTCACCGTCCTTTCCGACGCCTGCCTGGACACCGACCCGGAGGTGCACCGGGTCCTCATCGAGCGGCTGTTCCCGCAGTGGGCGGATGTTGTCACCGTCGACGACTGGGTCGGGGCGATCGCACCTCAATAGCGGCAGGCCGGGCGGACGACACCACGGATGGCCGGCTCCGGCGGGCCCGCCTGTCTTCGCGGGCCGGCCGGGCAGCAGTCGGGCTCCGACTCGGACGACGTCCGCCCTGCCTGGATACGGTGAGTCCATGAGCGGTGGTGACCAGCCGAACGTGGATGCCACAAGAGGGTCTGCCACAAGGCTGCTGGCCCATGGTGCAGCGAGTACGGGTCCGCGTAGACCGATGACGGCGAGGGGCGGCGGCTGCTGCGGATCGTCCGCGCAGACACAGGGCCGGTGGTGACCTGGCGGCGCGCACAGATGGTGCTGCTGTCCGCACAGGACATGCCCGTGGTGAAGACGCCGAGGGCACGCCCGAAGACCACGAGCCCGAAGTCACCTTCTGGCTAGGTGAGTTCGGCCCGCTCGACCTCCAGCCCCACCCCGGCGCCGACCACGTCGGCCACGCCGGCCACAAGGAAACAGGGCAGCATGATCCGCCGCTGTGTCACCCGGCAGGACCCCCATGCCGGGGCCCACCTCTTGACCTCGGTGACCCCGGCCACTACTTTGCGGTAGACGCCGACCCATGACTACCGGAAGGAGGCGACCAGCGGATGTACACCAGCTCTGATCTCGGTCGCCTCGCCCGCCGTACGGTCTGGGTTCCGGGTCGAATCGCACACGGCTGCTGAACACGCCGTTCTGATGTGCCCCTTCGCGGCACGCTTCGGGTTCCCCCTCACCATTTTCCGGCACGTCGCTGTTGCGTGCCGTTTTGCGCCCGTTTCTCCCACGTGGCGCGTCTGAACACAGAAAGCTGCCTGAAATTGGCGAACATGATGAATCGACCGATCGCGCACCGGAACGAAGGCCTGTCGTGGTAGCGGCGCGGATCACGGTCAACGGGAAAGACGCACCTATCTCACCGGCCGCGCCCCACACCACCGTGCTGGATTTCCTGCGCGAGCGTGGTCTCACCGGCACCAAGGAGGGCTGCGCCGAGGGTGAATGCGGCGCCTGTTCGGTCCTGGTGGCCCGTCCCGGGGTGAACAAGCCCACCGACTGGGTGGCGGTCAACGCCTGCCTGGTCCCGGTCGCGGCGCTCGACGGCCAGGAGATCATCACCTCCGAAGGTCTCGCCACCGCCGGCGAACCCGGCAAGCCGCCCACCCTGCACCCCGTGCAGGAGGAGATGGCGGTTCGCGGCGGCTCCCAATGCGGTTACTGCACACCGGGGTTCGTCTGCAGCATGGCCGCCGAGTACTACCGGCCCGACCGCTGCGCACACCCGGACCCGGCCGGCGGCGCGGACCCGGCCGACAGCGCTGACGCCGAGCACGGTCCGAACGGGTTCGACCTGCACGCGCTGAGCGGCAACCTGTGCCGCTGCACCGGTTACCGCCCGATCCGCGATGCCGCGTTCGCCGTCGGTACGCCCACCGACGAGGACCCGCTGGCGCAGCGTCGTGAGCAGTCCCCGCCCGCACCGGTCGCCACCGCGTACACCCGGGACGACGCCGCGTTCCTGCGGAAGAGCACCCTCACCGAAACGCTCCAGCTGCTGCGCGAGCGGCCCGACGCGGTGGTGGTCGCCGGCTCCACCGACTGGGGCGTGGAGGTGAACATCCGTTCCCGCCGGGCGGATTGCGTGGTCGCCGTCGACCGGCTGCCCGAACTGCGGGAGCTGCGGGTCGGATCCGACTCCATCGAGATCGGGGCGGCGCTGACGCTCACCGAGATCGAACGCCGCCTCGACGGCCGCGTCCCGCTGCTGGCAGAGCTGTTCCCGCAGTTCGCCTCCCGGCTCATCCGCAACGGTGCGACCCTCGGCGGCAACCTGGGTACGGGCTCTCCCATCGGCGACAGCCCACCGGTACTGCTCGCGCTGGAGGCATCGGTGGTGCTCGCCGACGCCGACGGCGAGCGCGAGGTCCCGCTCGCGGACTACTTCACCGGCTACCGGCAGAGCGTGCGCCGTCCCGGCGAACTGATCCGCGCGGTGCGCGTCCCGCTGCCGCTGTCGCCGGTCGTGGCCTTCCACAAGATCGCCAAGCGGCGCTTCGACGACATCTCCAGCGTGGCAGTCGCTTTCGCGCTCGACGTCGAGGACGGGATCGTCCGCACGGCACGCATCGGCCTGGGCGGCGTGGCCGCCACCCCGATCCGCTCCCTCGTCACCGAGGCGGCCCTGGAGGGCAGGCCATGGGCGGCGGAGACCGTCGAGGCCGCGGCCCGGGTGCTGCGGGGCGAGGGCACGCCGATGAACGATCACCGCGCCAGCGCCGAGTACCGCTCCGCGATGCTCGGCCAGAGCCTGCTGAAGCTGTACGCGCGAACCACCGAGGCGGTGCCGTCATGAGCCATCTGTCCGATCGCCCCGAGAAGCCTGTCGTCGGTGTCTCCATGCCGCACGAGAGTGCCGTCCTGCACGTCACCGGCGCCGCGCTCTACACCGACGACCTGGTCCATCGCACCAAGGACGTGCTGCACGCCTACCCGGTCCAGGTCATGAAGGCCCACGGCAGGATCACCGCGCTGCGCACCGAGCCCGCGCTCGCCGTGCCCGGTGTGGTCCGCGTACTGACCGGGGCCGACGTGCCCGGCGTCAACGATGCCGGGATGAAGCACGACGAACCGCTGTTCCCCGACGAGGTCATGTTCCACGGCCACGCGGTCGCCTGGGTGCTCGGCGAGACCCTGGAAGCGGCCCGGATCGGGGCGGCGGCCGTCGAGGTGGAACTCGACGAACAGCCCTCCCTGATCATGTTGCGGGACGCGATCGCGGCGGGCAGTTTTCACGGCGCCCGGCCGGCGATGCTGACCGGCGACGTCGACGCCGGCTTCGCCGACTCCGCGCACGTGTTCACCGGCGAGTTCCAGTTCTCCGACCAGGAGCACTTCTACCTGGAGACGCACGCGGCACTGGCCCATGTCGACGAGGCCGAGCAGGTGTTCGTCCAGAGCAGCACCCAGCATCCTTCGGAGACCCAGGAAATCGTCGCGCACGTGCTCGGTCTGCACAGCCACGAGGTGACCGTGCAGTGCCTGCGGATGGGTGGCGGCTTCGGCGGCAAGGAGATGCAGCCGCACGGGTTCGCGGCCGTCGCCGCGCTCGGCGCCAAGCTGACCGGCCGGCCGGTTCGGCTGCGGCTCAACCGGACCCAGGACCTGACCATGTCCGGTAAGCGGCACGGGTTCCACGCCCAGTGGAAGATCGGGTTCGACGCCGACGGCCGCATCCAGGCCCTGGACGCCACCCTGACCGCGGACGGCGGCTGGAGCCTGGACCTCTCCGAGCCGGTGGTGGCCCGCGCGCTGTGCCACATCGACAACACCTACTGGATCCCCAACGCGCGCATCACCGGTCGCATCGCCAAGACCAACAAGGTCTCCAACACCGCCTTCCGCGGCTTCGGCGGACCGCAGGGCATGCTGGTGATCGAGGACATCATGGGCCGGTGCGCGCCCCTGCTCGGCCTGGACCCGATGGAACTGCGGGAGCGCAACTTCTACCGGCAGGGTCAGTCGACGCCGTACGGACAGCCGGTCGTCCAGCCCGAACGGATCTCCGCCGTCTGGGAGCAGGTCAAGGACAACGCCGGCATCGCCGATCGCAAGCGCGAGATCGCCGCCTTCAACGCCGCGCACCCGCACACCAAGCGGGCACTCGCGATCACCGGCCTCAAGTTCGGCATCTCGTTCAACCTCACCGCCTTCAACCAGGGCGGCGCGCTGGTGCTGATCTACAAGGACGGCTCGGTCCTGATCAACCACGGCGGCACCGAGATGGGCCAGGGACTGCACACCAAGATGCTGCAGGTGGCCGCGACCACGCTGGGCATCCCGCTGCACAAGGTGCGGCTGGCCCCGACGCGGACCGACAAGGTGCCCAACACCTCCGCCACCGCCGCCAGTGCCGGGGCGGACCTCAACGGCGCGGCGGTGAAGAACGCCTGCGAGCAGTTGCGCGAGCGGCTGATGCAGGTGGCCGCCACCCAGCTGGGTTCGAACGCCTCGGACGTACGCATCGTCGGGGGCGTCGCGCGCACGCTGGGCAGTGACAAGGAGCTGGCCTGGGACGATCTGGTGCGCACCGCGTACTTCCAGCGGGTTCAGTTGTCGGCGGCCGGTTTCTACCGGACCGAGGGTCTGCACTGGGACGCGAAGACGTTCAGGGGCTCGCCGTTCAAGTACTTCGCCCATGGCGCCGCCGCGGCTGAGGTGGAGGTGGACGGCTTCACCGGCGCGTACCGCATCCGGCGGGTGGACATCGTGCACGACGTCGGCGACAGTCTGTCCCCGATGATCGACATCGGTCAGGTCGAGGGTGGTTTCGTGCAGGGCGCGGGCTGGCTGACACTCGAGGACATGCGCTGGGACGCCAGTGACGGGCCGAACCGCGGCCGGCTGCTGACCCAGGCCGCGAGCACCTACAAGCTGCCGAGCTTCTCGGAGATGCCCGAGGAGTTCAACGTCACGCTCCTGGAGCACGCCACCGAAGAGGGCGCGGTGTACGGGTCCAAGGCGGTGGGTGAGCCCCCGCTGATGCTGGCGTTCTCGGTACGGGAAGCGCTGCGGCAGGCCGCCGCCGCGTTCGGGCCGAGCGGGGTCGGTGTCGAGTTGGCTTCGCCCGCGACGCCGGAGGCGGTGTACTGGGCGATCCAGGCGGCTCGCCGGGGGGCCGCCTCCCCAGACGGCCACGCCCGCAACGGGTCTGCCACCAACGGCCACGCCGGGAACGGGCCCGTCGACGGCACGGTCCGAACCGACGCGGAAGCGTTGAGCGGTGCCTGACATGACGTGGATCGCCGCGGTCGCACGGCTGCGAGCGCGCCGGGAGACCGGCGTGCTGGTGACCGTCGCGACCGTACGCGGCCATGCCCCGCGCGACGCCGGCGCGAAACTCGTCGTGGGACGGACCGAGACGTGGGGCTCGATCGGCGGCGGCAATGTCGAGGCCGTCGCGATCGACCGGGCCCGGGAGATGATCGGCGCGTCCAAGCCGGAACCGGAGCTGATCGATTTCGCCCTGAACGACAAGGTGACCAACCAGCACGGCGTGCAGTGCTGCGGCGGCACGGTCTCGGTGCTGCTCGAACCGCTGCCGGTGCTGCGGGCGGTGGCGGTCTTCGGCGTCGGGCACGTCGGGCTGGAACTGGCGCGCGTCCTGGCACGTCAGGACCTCGACCTCCATCTGATCGACAGCCGCTCGGACCTCCTCGCGGAGGAGCGGCTCGGCGTGCTGGCGGACGCGGTGGCGCAGGTGCACGTGCACCACACGCCGCTGCTGCCCGAGGAGGTGCTGGCGGATCTGCCGCGCGGCACCCACGTCCTGATCATGACCCATGATCACGCCGAGGACGCCGCTCTGTGCGACGCCGCCTTGCGCACGACCCACCTCGGCTCCATCGGGCTGATCGGGTCGGCGGCCAAGTGGGCGCGGTTCCGCAAACGCCTCGCCACCGAGGGCGGTCACGACGAGGCCGCCATCGACCGGATCAAGACCCCGATCGGGCTGGCCGGCATCACCGGCAAGGACCCCGCGACCATTGCCGTGAGCGTCGCTGCCGATGTGCTGCGCACCTTCGAAACCGAGGGGAACTGACGCTCCCGCCGGATCGACAGGGGTGCCCCGTGCTCGTGCGAACGCACACCTGCGGGGCACCCTTCCGGCGCGACTGTGCCCGTCACTTCAGCAGGCAGGTCCCACCGGGGCGGGAACTGCCTCGCGCCCTTCGGCGCCCCGAACGTCGTCTGCCTGCCCGCAGCCCGCAGCCCGCAGCCCGCAGCCCGCAGCCCGATCGCGCGGCGAGGGCGAAGGCGTCCGCGGTCCGAGCAGCCGGAGATCCGGTCCGCCACGATTCGGTGATGCCGGTCCAGTCGCGGAGGCAGGCACCGCGCGCCCCGTGCTCCGCCGCCCGGTCGAGACGAGACTGAATCCGTAGACCCTGCCGTCTTCGGAAATGACCTGGCCGACCTCGTGATCGGGGCCCTCCTGCAAGAGGTCGACGACGAGCGTGCGATCCGGGACGCCGCCATGCCCCGGTACAGACGACTGGCCGGTGCGGTGCCCCTTCGCTGGGGCGGGGAGCCGGCGTCGGACGGCAGGCACGGTCCGGCGTATCGCCGAAGCCGCCCGCGGAAACCGGGGCTGACCACCCGAGGTGCGGAGCGCGAGAACGCCCTCGGGTGGTTCCGGGGGTACGGAACCGGCCCATGCGTCCGCACGCGCGCGTGAGCGCCGGTTCAGTCGCGGCCGAAACGCGACAGGTGCCGGTGCCAAACATGGGAGCCCGGCGAAACGGGCCTCGGTGGCTGGTTTCCGCCCTGTGCGAGTCCCTGCTCCCCCGGGCACATGCCTGGTGGGCAGGCCGATGGCGAGGCGGAGCAACTGTGCTTTCCCACACGCAGCTTCAGTACCGTGCGTATCAGTATGTGAGCAAGACGCCTTCCGTATCGCACAGTTTGATTCAAACTACAATGCGTAGCATTTTGGCCAAAGACAGTAAACGATCTTGGCTGTGAAGGGTCGGGTTGTAGATCATATTGCTGTCGGCCAGTCTGGGACGGGGAACTGCTGCCCGACGTACGACCTCCGCGTCCCCTCTGGACGCGGGGGAAGCGCGGAGGAAGGCTTGTCGTGGAACGTTATTTCGCCAACGAGTCCCACGAAGACCTGCGACGGCAAGTGCGTGACTTCGCCGAGCGCGAAGTGCGGCCTCGAATACCCGAGATGGAGGCCTCGCGCACCGCGTCGCACCAGCTGTCCCGTCTGATCGCCCGGCAGGGCTGGATCGGCGCGACCATCGACCGTGCGTACGGGGGGATGGGCGCCGGGCACCTGGCCAAGACGATCATCATCGAGGAGCTCGCCCGTGTCAGCGGAGCGATGGGGGCGATGGTCCAAGCCAGCCAGCTGGGCGTCGCCAAGATCATCCACTTCGGCAACGACCTCCAGAAGCGGACCTGGCTGCCGCCCATCGCCGCCGGAGACGTGCTGCCGACCATCGCGGTGACCGAGCCGCAGTCGGGCGGCCACGTCCTCGGCATGGAGTCCACCGCGGTCCGTGACGGCGACGGCTACCTTCTCAATGGCAGAAAAGTCTTCGTGGGCAACAGCCACGTAGGTGATCTGCACGGCGTCGTCGTCCGTACCGGCCCCGGATCGAAGGGGCTGTCGGCCTTCCTCGTCGAGTCCGACCGCCCCGGTTTCTCGCTGGCCGAGCAGGTGCCCGCCATGGGGCTGCACGGATTTTCCTTCGGCGAGCTGCGGTTCGACAACTGCTGGGTGCCGGCGGCGAACCGCCTCGGTGAGGAGGGCCAGGGCCTCGCCGTGGCCTACAGCTCCTCGATCCTGTACGGCAGGGCCAACCTCGCCGCGGTCAGTCTGGGCATTCACCAGGCCGTGTACGACGAGACCCGGGCCTTCTGCCTCGAGCGTGAGCGGTACGGTGCACCGCTCGGCGAGCTCAACAACATCAAGATGAAGCTGGGCCTGATGCACCACCGGCTCATGACCGCGCGATTGGCCGCCTACCACGCCGTGCACCTGCTCGGCCAGGGGCTGCCGTGCGACGCGGAGCTCATGAACGCGAAATACCTCAACTACGAGTCCGCCGTCGATTCGGCCCGCGACGCGATGAACATCCACGCCGCTGCGGGCCTCTTCACCGACCGCCCCGTCGAGCGGTTCCTGCGGGACGCGCAGCACATCTACGCACCCGCCGGCACCTCCGACGTACAGCTGCTGCGCCTGGGCGAAGTGGCGCTCGGAACGGCCAAGGGCCAGTGGTCCGAGCGCCTGGCGCACCTGGTGCGGACCGCGCCCCCGGAGCACCGCGAAGAGGAGCGGCTGGCGACGGCCGGCCACGCGATGTGAGACGGAGAGAAGTCACGGGCACAGTGCCGTGTCCGTGACTCCCGCACCTGGTCAGGCCCCTCCCGCGGAGCGCGGCCGGCTCCTCTTGTTCAGAGCCGGTCCCGGGTCTCCGCGTTGTGGATGCGGTCGACCAGTTGCTGCGCCATGAACTTGATGGTCTCGACGCCCCGGGACCCCCACTGCCGGGCCTCCGTGTCCACCACGCAGATCGTCCCGAGCGGCATGTCCGTGACGGGGTCGATGAGCGGTGTACCCAGATACGTGCGGATGCCCAGCTCGTTCACGACCGGATTCCCCGCGAACCTCGGATAGTCGAACACGTCTTCCAGGGGGAACGCCTTCCGCCGCAGAACGACGTGCGGACAGAAGCCGTAGTCCAGAGCCATCTCCCGGCCGACCTGGCCCTGCTGCTCCTGCGGCGCCAGCTCGACCGTGCGGTCGGAATCAGGGGTGTAGAGGCCGGCGAAGAACTGGCGGTGCTCATCGATGAAGTTGACCATCGCATAGCGCGCACCCAGCTTGTGGGCCAGGTCCCGGGCGAAATGGTCGAACTCCGGGACGGGGCTGTCCCCTCGCAGGCCGAGCTCGCGCAGACGGGCGATTCGGGCCGGTGCGTCGCGGTCGTCGGCGTTCAGGCGCAGATGGCCGGTCGGGTCGGATGAGAGGTCGTCGGCTTCAGAGGGGGACATGGTGTTCCGTTCGGCTGAGGGGGGACGGTTGCGTTGAGCGAGGGTCAGTGCGTCAGATCGGGCTCTGCCACCGGCGTCCCGGGAGCGAAGCTGAGGATGTGCTGTACGAGTGCGATCAGCACGCTGGTCGCTGAGGCGCACTGGCGCGCGTCACACATCACGACGGGCACATGGGGTTTGAGGTCGATGGCCGCGCGGACTTCATCGGGGGTGTAGTGGTAGGCGCCGTCGAATTCGTTGACGGCGACTGTGAACGCGATGCCGCGCCGCTCGAAGAAGTCGACGGCGCCGAAGCAGTCCTCGAGCCTGCGGGTGTCGGTGAGGACCACCGCCCCGAGCGCGCCCGCGGAGAGTTCGTCCCACATGAACCAGAACCGCTCCTGCCCGGGTGTGCCGAACAGATAGAGGACGTGGTCCTTGTCGAGGGTGATGCGGCCGAAGTCCATGGCCACGGTCGTGGTCGACTTGTCCTCGACGCCGACCAGGCTGTCCGTGCCGGCGCTGGCCTGGGTCAGCCGCTCCTCGGTGCTCAGCGGCTCGATCTCGCTCACCGCTCCGACGAAGGTGGTCTTGCCGACCCCGAAGCCCCCGGCTATGAGGATCTTCAGGGCGGTGGGAAAGGGGTCAGAGCCGCTTTCGTAGGCCACGCAGCACCGCCTCCAGTGTCTCTCGATCGGTCAGGGCCGCCGACTCGATGGCACGAGGCGCCCGTGTGGTGAGCGCCTCGTGCTGCACGAGGTCGGCGAGAAGTACTTTGGTGACGACGGCCGGCAACCTCATGTGGGCGGCCACCTCGGCCACCGAAATGGGGCCGTCGCACAGGTCCAGGGCCTGCTCGTGTTCAGGTCCCAGATAGGTCTGCGGCCGCGCGCCGGTCGCGAGCACTAACGTCAGAAGATCAAAGTGCGTCGAGGGGCGGGTGCGCCCCTCGACAACGGTGTAGGGCCGGATCAGATGCCCGGCCTCGTCGTCGACCCAGAGCGCGTCTGGCTCGTCCGTCATCCTCAAAGCCTGCCCTCGAGCGGTGCACCCATCGGCTGGCGGGCAGGCGTGGAGAGGAACGGGCGTACGGACTTCACGAGCATGCCCATCTCGTAGCCGAGCGTGCCGGGGTCGGTATTCGGCCCGGCGAGCACGGCGAGTACGGCGCCGCTGCCGGCCGAGGAGACGAAGAGCAATGCGGTGGTCAGCTCCACCACCACCTGACGCACCTCGCCGCCGTCGGCGAAATGCTGGCCGACTCCACGTCCGAGGGAGCTGAGCCCTGATGCCAGAGCGGCCAGGCGGTCTGCCGCGTTGTCGTCGAGATCCACGCCGTGTTCGGCCTTCGTGGAAGCGACGGCCCTTTTCAGGCCGTCGGAGGACAGCAGTAGTGCGTGCCGGGTCCCCGGCACCTTCACCAACAGGTTCTGCAGGAGCCAGTCGAGCCGGTCGGCGTGGCCAGTACGGATGTCGCTCACGGTGGCGTTCTCTTTCCTCGGGGGGTTAGTAGCGGTCGCTGTCGGCGGGACTGCCGTCGGACGCGTCATCGGCAAGGCCCCAGCCCTGCCGGAAGGCACCCAGTAGTCCCGGCGTGGGCTCCGCTTCCTGCTCGTCCCCCGTCGTGCGATTCTTGGGCGTCTCCCGGAGCTCCGGCACCAGGTTTTCCTGTGCCCGGCGCTTGGGCAGCTGAGGCCGCCGGTCCTCGGCGCCGGCATCCGGGGAGCGCATGTCATTCCTCGGTGTCACTGGCTCGGCAGCCCGGTAGTGCTGCGGCGGTGTGGGCGGCCGGTCCCACGCGGCGGCCTCCGGCTGTGGCTGTGGCTGTGGCTGCGGCTGCGGGGCCGTTTGCTGAGCGGCCGCAGTCCGGGGTGCCGGCGGGGCCTGGACGGAAGGGCTCTGTACCGGCGCCGCGGGGGCGTGCCGGGGCGTCTCGGTCCCCTGCTGCGGCGCGGCGACGGACTCCTCGCCCAGCAAGCGGTGCGGAAGCACCAGGACTGCCTGCACTCCGCCGTAGATGTTGGTCTGCAGTGTCACCGGGATGCTGTGCCGACGGGCCAGCGCGGACACCACGAAAAGACCGATACGGCCGTCGGCGAGCAACTTGCCGACGTCGATGTGGTCGGGGTCGGCAAGCAGCTCGTTGAGCCGGGCCTGGTCCTCGACGGGAATGCCCAGACCGCGATCCTCGACCTCCACGGCCAGGCCGGCCGTGACGATGCGGGAGCGCAGCAGCACCTGGGTGTGGGGGTCGGAGAACACGGTGGCGTTCTCGATCAGTTCGGCCAGCAGGTGAACGACGTCGGCGACGGCGTGGCCCTGCAGCGTCCCCTCGATCGGCGGCACGAGCTTCACCCGGGAGTACTGCTCCACCTCGGCGATGGCCGAACGCAGCACTTCGTTCAGCGCCACCGGGCGGGTCCACTGCCGGCGGGAGACGGTGCCGCCGAGCACCGCGACGTTCTCCGCGTGCCGGCGGGTGCGGGTCGCCAAGTGGTCCACGAAGAAGATGCGCTTGAGGAGTTCGGGGTCTTCGACCTCACGCTCGAGATCGTCGAGTTCTTTGATCTGGCGGTGTACGAGGGACTGCAGCCGCCGCGCGAGGTTGACGAAGACCTCGACCTTCGCCCGGTTTCCCTCCGGGGCCGGCCGGGGAGGCTGGACGGCGGGCGCGGCAGGGCGGGCCGCCTGGACGAGGGCCGCCCCGGCCTGCCACTGGCCGAGCTGGATCGCGTATTCGAGACGGGCGAGCGCATCGCCTTCGGCCGGGGCCTCATGGGCGAACGGAGGCAGCTCGAGCCGCTCGCCGTTCTTCAGCCGACGCAGCAGGGCCTGCAGGTGCAACTCGCCGGCGGCGGCGGTGCGGTACAGGCGCTCGTACCGCTGCGACCGTGCCCGGGCCTCGGAACGGGACGTGACCACGGCGCCGGCCAGGAAACCGCCGCCGAGAGCAGTGGCGGCAGCGAGAACGGCCCAAGTGGTGGCGTCGGCAGCGCCCTCCTGAGAGAGTAGGACGAATACGACGGTGGCAGCCGAGACCACCGCCATGCCTGCCACGGGGACGACGGCGAGCCGCAGCAAGACGGAGCGCGAGCGGGAGTCCGGGGCAGACTCCTGGGCCGACGCTCTGCCGTGCCTCTTCCGTCCCCGCGTCGGGGGCGCGGAGATGGGCCGACTGGGTTCCGGGCGCGCTGAATAAGTTGGGGGTTCAGACATCGGAGTCCTCTCGATCGGCCTCGGAACAGGGGGGAAGCACCGCAGGCCGACCGTCAACACGGGGGAACCATCGGACAGTTAATAGCATCGGTACCCTACGACACCCTCATCCAGGTGACGTAATCACTCCGGGGCCTCCGTCCGCCTCGAAACGCACGTCCGAAAGCAGGCCCCAACTGGCCCTTTCCGGCGGCCACCTTGAGCAGCCGGGCTTCTTCCCGCTGTCGTGATGGTGCGTCATGGTCCAGTGGCGGCACCGGGCATGCATGTGTCGTCGGCAGTAGTGCATGAGTTTTACTGATCAACAATGAGGGTAAGGGGTGTGGCCGACAGCGCAGAGACACACCCCCCTCGCTGCGACGCGCTCGTACCGCACTGACCGTCGCGGGTGCCAATGTCCTGGTGGCGCCGGCCCCGCCGCCCGCGGGCCGCCCGTTCTCCTGCGGGGCCCCGCTCCCGGCGAGGCACGGTGCCCGGCCGGGAGCGGGGCCGCTTCCGCGCTCCTGCCGCCGATCAGGTGTTGCCCGGCGGCCGGGTGCCGCGGGCGTGGAGCCCGACGGCCAGGGGCGCCGCGGTGAACATCGAGGAGTAGGTGCCGACGACGATGCCGATGAGCAGGGCCAGGGCGAAGTCGGTCAGGGAGTCCCCGCCCAGCAGGGCGAGAGCGGACAGGATGAACACCGCGCCCATACCGGTGTTGATGGTGCGCGGAACCGTCTGCAGGATCGCGGTGTTCGTGACCTTGGCGAAGGGGGACTTGCGGTCGCGCGCCCACAGTTCCCGGACGCGGTCGAAGACGACGACGGAGTCGTTGACCGAGTAGCCGATGACGGTGAGCAGGGCGGCAAGGAACACTCCGTCGATGGGCTTGCCGAGCCAGGCGAAGACGCCGATGAGGATGAGCGCGTCGTGCGCCATGGCGGCGACCGCCGCCGTGCCGAAGGTCCAGCGGAAACGGACGGCGAGGTAGAGCAGCTGGGCGGCCAGGGCCGCGGCGAGTGCGATGACGGCGCCGCGGCGCAGCTCTTCGCCGAGGCTGGGACCGATCAGTTCGTCCCGGACTTTCTCCGCGGTGCCCGCGAGGCCCCCGACCGTCTCGGTGATCCGGGCCTCCTGGGCGTTCGACAGCTGATCGGTGCGCACGGTGAGCGTGTCGTCCCCGGAGGCCTGGACGACCGCGCGGGGGAAGCCGGCGTCGGCCAGGGCGTCGCGGGCACGGTCGGCCGATACGGGTGCCGCGGTGGAGTATTCGATGAGCCTGCCGCCGGTGAACTCCACACCGAAGTCGAGCCCCCGGACCGCGATGCCTGAGGCGGCCAGGACGAGGGCTGCGGCGGAAAGGGCGAGCCAGCGGCGCCGGTGGCGCATCAGGTCCGGGCCGCGGCGGCCGAGCCGGTCGCGCACACGGCCGGCGCCGGCGATGCCGGTGAGGCGGGGTCGTCGCCGTACGGGGCCGCGGGCGACGGCGAAGTCGGCGAGGACCCGGGTGACCACCAGGGCGCTGAGCATGGAGGCGAGGACGCCGATGCCCAGGGTGACGCCGAAACCGCGGACGGGTCCGGAGGCCAGGAAGAACAGCAGGCCGGCGGCGATCAGGGTGGTGATGTTGGAATCGGCGATGGCGCTGAAGGCGTTGCGGAACCCAGCCCTCAGCGCGGAGCGCAGACTCGTGCGACGGCGGGCGGCGTACTCCTCGCGGGCCCGCTCGAAAACGAGCACGTTGGCGTCGACCGCCATGCCGATGGCCAGGACGAACCCGGCGAGCCCGGGCAGGGTCAGGGTGGCGCCCATAGCGGCGAGCGCGGCATAGGAGATCAGCCCGTAGCAGCCCAGGGCCAGGACGGCCAGTGTGCCCATGAGCCGGTAGACGACGATGAGGAACAGCGAGGTCAGCACGGTGCCGATGACGGCGGCCTGGGCGCTGGCCCGGATGGCCTCGGCCCCCAGGGTGGGGCCGACGGTACGCTGCTCGACGATCTCGACCGGCACCGGCAGGGCCCCGCCGTTGATGAGCAGGGCCAGTTCCTTGGCCTCTTCCACGCTGAAGGAGCCGGTGATCTGAGTCGATCCGCCGGTGATGCCGGTACGGCAGTGCACGGAGGGGTCGACCTGGGGCGAGGAGATGACCTTGTCGTCCAAGGCGATGGCGACGCGGCGCGCGGGATCACCGGCCGGGGCGCAGGCCGCCGTGCCGGTCAGCCCGGCCCAGCGGTCCGCGCCCGCGTCCTTGAAGTCGACGCCGACGAACCAGCCGGCGAGGCCCTGCCGGCCGATCCCGGCTTCGGCGCTGTCGACGTCCGCTCCGGTCAGCTCGGACGGGCCGAGGCGCAGGGGCTGTCCTTCTTCGTCGGGCAGGACCTGTTCCTTCGGGCGCTTGGGAAGCGGCTCGGACGCCTCCTGGCCGGGCTCGGCGGTGCCGAGCACGGGGTGGAAGGTGAGCTGGGCGGTACGGCCGAGGACGTCGGCGGCTTCCTTCGGGTCCTGGACACCGGGCAGTTCGACGATGATCCGGTTGTCGCCGGACCGGGCGATGGCGGGCTCCGCGACGCCGAGCGCGTCGACGCGGCGGCGCAGTACCTCCATGGTGCGGTCGGTGGCCGTCGTGCCGGCCTCGACGGTGGGGGAGTCGCGGGTTTCCAGCACGATCTGGGTGCCGCCGCGCAGGTCGAGGCCGAGGCGGGCCGGAACGGTCGTGGCGATGTAGAGCGACAGGGCTACAACAGCGAGGGCGAGAAACGCCCGTACACGCATGGTGCGCGTCAAGAGTGCCTCCAGCAGGCATACCGCAGCCGCCACGGGCGGTGCGGAAGAAGACAAGGGGGAATGTCAGGTGCCTGAGGGAGGCGGCGGTGCCCGCCCGGTGTGACGCGTGGTGTGCTCAGGAGGTGCCGTCTCCGGCGCGGGCCGCAGCGGTGCGCCCGGCCCGGGCCGCGGCGGCGCGGGACACGAGGGGAGGGGGGTGCTGCCGGGCGGCGGAGCGTGCCGCTCGCCCGGGGTGTCCCGGCATACCCGTGCGGGCGTGCCGCAGAGGACGGTGGCGCACGGATCGTCGGCGTGCGTGCCGCCGCCGTCCGCGGCCGCGGACGTCCGCGGGGCCGGTGCGCTCTGTGACGGTGGCGCGAAGGTGCCGAGAACGGTGAGGAGCCCGGCGAGAGCGAGCAGTACGGTCAGCAGCCCGCGTGCGGCTGCCCGGTGCGGACGGCCACCGCGGGGGGCGGCGCGGCGGAGCTGGGCCATGCGCGCCTCCTCCTCGGCGGCTCGGGCCGCTCACGGCCCGGCGCGGGGTGTGAGCGGCTGTTCTCCGGTCGGTGCGGGCAGGGTCAGGGTTCGATCAGGCCGGCCCGGATGGCGTAGCGGGTCAGCGCCAGGCGATCGCGCAGACCGAGCTTGTGCAGCAGGTTCGCCCGGTGACGCTGGACGGTTTTGACGCTGATGAACAGCGTTTCGGCGATCTCCTTGGAGGAGTGGCCCTCGGCGACGAGCTTGAGGATCTCTTCCTCGCGGGCGGTGAGGATCCGGTCCGGGACCTCCTCGCCGCCCCGGGCCCGGTCGAGGTAGTTGCGGATGAGGGCGGTGACGGCGCCCGGATAGAGGAACGACTCGCCGCGCATCGCCGCCCGGCACGCGTCGACCAGGTCGCGGTCGGCGACGGACTTCAGGACGTATCCGCAGGCTCCGGCCTTGAGCGCCTCGAAGAAGTACTGCTCGTTGTCGTACATCGTCAGCATGAGGATGCGCAGGTCGGGTCGGAGCGCGGACAGCTCCCGCGCGGCCTGCAGCCCCGTCATGCGCGGCATGGCGACGTCCAGGACGGCCAGATCCACGGTGTGGGCGCGTGCCATGGCGATGGCCTCCGCGCCGTCGCCCGCCTCGGCGACGACCTCGAGGTCGGGTTCGCCGTCGAGGATGAGCCGCACGCCGCGGCGGACCAGGGCGTGGTCGTCGGCGAGCAGGATCCGGATCGGAGCTTCCTTGTCAGGCATGGTCTGCGTCCTTCATCGTGGCGGCGGGTACGGACAGGGACACGCGCGTGCCCTTCCCGGCGCCCGAAGCGATGTCGAGTGTGGCGCCGACGAGCAGGGCACGTTCGCGCATCCCGCGAATTCCGGCGCCCTCCCGGAAGATCCCGCTCCCATGACCGTCGTCACTGATGCGCAACACCACCGAGGCGGCGCTTCGTCGCAGGCTCAGCTCGACCCGTTCCGCCTCGGCGTGGCGGGCGACGTTGGTCAGCCCCTCCTGCGCGACCCGGTAGAGCACCAGTTCCGCCTGCGGGTCCAGCGACGGCAGGGGCGAGTCGAAGTGACGTGTGACCCCCAGACCGGTGTGGGTCGCGAAATCGGTGGTCAGGGCTGTCAGCGCACTGATCAGGCCGAGGTCCTCCAGGACGCCGGGGCGCAGTCTGCGCGCGAGCCGGCGCACTTCGTCCAGACTCTCGCGCGTGATCTCCTGCGCCTGGTGCAGCTCGGGGCGCAGCGAGTCGGGGGCCCGGTTCGCCGCTCGCTTCAGGCCGAGCAGGACGGCGGTCATGCTCTGCCCGACCTCGTCGTGCAACTCCTGCGCGATGCGCCGCCGTTCGGCTTCCTGGGCGGACAGGGCACGAGCACTGCTCAAGGCGCGTTCGGCTTCCAGCCGGTCCAGCATGGCGTTGAAGGTGCGGATCAACTCGGCCACCCCGCCGTGCCCGGCCACCGGCAACCGCTGCCCCGGGCGCAGCAGGTCCACCCTGGTCATCAGCCGGGTGAGCCGGTCCAGCGGGGTCAGCCCGATCCGCAGCAGGGCGGCGTTGGCGACCAGCATGACGGCCAGGCCGCCGACCAGGATCACGGCTTCGGTGAGCAGCACCGGCACCGAGACGGTCACCGGCGCCCACAGCAGCAGCGCCGTGGCCGCGCCCAGGACAAGGGCATTGAGTCCGAAAATCCGCCAGAACAGGGACACAGCGGGTTGAGCCTCCTTGATTCGCACTGTCCCCACCACTATCGGTTACGGCTGGACAGAGCCCGCGCCGGGCGACCGGCTCGTGGCAGGCGGCCTCATGCCGCCCTCGACGCCCAGCCTGCCCGCAGCCCGGGGCCCGGGTCGAGGGGATGGTCCAGCCATCTGTGCCCCGCGACCGGGCGCGCTGCCCCCGGCCGCATACATCCTCAAGCCCCCCGGAAATGGGTACCGCGGCCGATGGCCTTCCGCGGGCGGGCCGACCAGGGTGGGGCCAAGAACCCCGGAGCCGGCTCGTCGCCATGGCCGCGCGCAGTCGTGGCACGCGCCCCGCCGGTCCGCCCGCCCCCGAACGCGCCCCGCGGACACCACCGCCGTCGACAAGGACTGGACCCATGCCGCTCGATACCGCCCGACCCGGATCCCGCCCGGAACGCCTCACCGCCCACGAGGCCCGCCAGCGACTTGAGCACGAGCGCGACTCGCGGCTCGTACAGCTCAAGGCGCTCGAAGAGGCCGGGCAGGAGGCGGACGACCACTCCATGGCCGTGCAGAAGGACTCCCTGCAGCGCGTACTGAAAGACATCGGCGCCGCCTTCGGCCGCGTCGACGACGGCACCTACGGAACCTGTCAGGACTGCGCCCAGCCCATCCCGGTCGAACGGCTGGAGATCCTGCCGTACGCGCGCTGCTGCGTCGGGTGCCAGCGCCGCTCGGCCTGACAACGGCCGTCAGCGGCAAGGGGGTCGCTCTCGTGTTCCGCTCCTGTGGAGGCGTGAAGAAGTGAAGAACCAGGTCATCGGCGCCGGCAGTGCGGGCCTCCGCCCAGCCGACCTCGCCGCGTTGCGCGAGAGCCTGCGGGAGCAGCGGCTCTTCCGCCAGGAGCAGTTGCGGCAGATCGGAGCAGCCGCGCAGACGCGTACGGACCGGGTACGAGGACGGCAGGCCCCCGCGCAGATCGAAGTCCGCATCAAACTCGCCGCCTCCGCCCGCATGGTCCTGGCCGATGTGGAAGCAGCATTGGAGCGAATGGACCGGGGCCAGTACGGCAGGTGCCACCTGTGCACGCAGCCCATCGCTCTGGACCGCCTGAGGATCGTGCCGCAAGCCCGCTACTGCGCCCGCTGCCAGCAGGTCAAAGAGGCAGGACGGTGACCGGCATGCGCCCCGGCTTCGCGTCCACCCGCCACTTCCCGACGGCAACCCGGCCGGTGTGCCGGCTGTGCCCGGGCATCGCACTCGACCTGGGCAGCGCCCGCACCAGGGCCTGGATGCGGGGCCGCGGGATCATCCTCGACACACCCACCGTGACCTTTCCGGGCACCGGAGCCTCCTCCCCCATCCAGCGCGGCACCATCGTCGACCCCGAGGGCACCGCCCGGATGCTGGAACGCCTCCTGGCCCGTCACATCCCCGCCTCAGGCCGCCCCCTGATCGTCCTGACCACCCCCGTCCTGGGCGGCGTCGCCTACCGCAAGGCAGCGCGCACCGCGCTGGACGTGCTCCGGCCACGCACCATCCTGACCATTCCCAGTGCCCCGGCCGTCGCACTAGGCGCCGGCAAAGACATGACCCGTCCCCTGCTCATCGTGGACATCGGCGCCCACCTCACCGAGGTCTTCCTCCTCGACGACGGCGCCGTCGCGGACGCCCACAGCATCGCCCTGGGCACCGATGACCTCGACCGCACGGCCACCCACCGCGATGTCACCGAAGCGGTGACCGCGAAGGTCGCCGACATGCTCAGACTGGACCACACCTCCCAGACGTTCGACGCCCTCCACAACGGAGTCCTCCTGGCCGGGGGTGGCGCCCTGCGCCCCGAATTCGCCCACCAGCTCACCGGAGAACTCCGCGTGCCCGTGCGGCCGGTTCCCGGGCCCCACAACGCCGCCCTGCGCGGCGCGGCGAGAATCCTCGAATCAGCCCACGGTCACCCTTCCGTCACAGGCCCGGCCGCTCACCCGCCGAAGAGGTAGCCCACGCCGTCGGTCCACCGGCCCCCGCCGCCATTGCTCCGCCACCGTCGCCCGGGTGTGAATGACACGTCGGCAGGGGCGTGCTGACGCGTTTACGGCGTTTCCGATGGCCGGGAAAAACGCGTGGACCGTCCGGACGCCGTCGCGGGACACTGCGGTTACTGGCCTCCGTACTCGCGCCGGCACGTCGCCGCGAGCCGCGCGGGGGCTCCGTCGTTGTGCCCGGCCTGTCGGAAGACGATCCGACCGAGGGCATTCGACCGAACCGAACCGTTCCGAGGCCAGTACCGCAACGCCGCCTCCCCGCAGACGCGTGGAGCGGGCTCGCCGCACGACCGCACAAGGTGGGGACGGGATTGCCTGAAGCACGTGAGGAACCGCCGGGCAGGGGAGCGGTGCTCCTGGCACTGCGTTACTACGGACGGGAGTTGGCCCGGCTCCGGTGGCTGACGGCACCCGCGATGCTGTTGCCGGCACTGGGCAACATCGGCATCAGTTACATCGCGCCGCTGATCGTCGCGAAGCTCGTCGGTCACATCGCCGACGACGGCGGTACCACTCTCGGTCCGATGCTGCCTTACGTGCTCGGCTTCGCCGGAGTCCTGCTGCTCGCGGAAGCGTTGTGGCGCATCGGTCTGCACTTCCTGAACCGCCTTGACGCCCGGGGCATCGAGCACCTGTACGTGATCGGCATGGACGAGCTGTTCGCCAAGGACGCCACGTTCTTCCACGACAACTTCGCCGGCTCGCTGACCAAGCGGGTCCTGAGTTTCGCCTCCCGCTTCGAGGAGTGCGTCGACACTCTGACCTTCTCGGTCGTGGGCAGCTTCGTGCCACTGCTGTTCGGCTCGGTCGTGCTGTGGAGTTACGAACCGCTGCTCGTCGTAGGTCTCCTGACGATGATCGCGCTGACCGCGCTGTGCGTGACGCCCCTCATCCGGCGCCGCCAGGCACTCGTCGACCAGCGCGAGGAGGCGATCGCCCGGGTGTCGGGTCACGTCGCCGACAGCCTGATGAACATGGACACGGTCCGGGCCTTCGGCGCCGAGGAACGCGAGGCCGCCGAACACCGGTCCCGTGTCGCGGAGTCACGGCGGCTCACGTTGCGGTCCTGGGATTACGGCAACCTGCGCATCGACACGCTGGTCGCTCCGATGTCCGTGCTGACCAACGTCATGGGCCTACTGCTCGCGGTCGCTCTCGGCGGGGGCGAGCACGGCGTGGAGGCGGTCGTGGTCGCCTTCACGTACTACACCAACGCGACGCGGATCATGTTCGAGTTCAACCAGATCTACCGCCGCCTGGAAAGCTCGATGACAGAGGCCGGGCAGTTCACCGAACTGCTGCTGACACAGCCGACCGTGCTCGACCCGGCGTCGCCGCAGCCGCTGCTGTCCAAGGCCGCCGATGTCCGCTTCGAGCAGGTGACCTTCGCCCACGCGGGTGCGAAGCCGCTCTTCGAGGGCCTCGACCTCGAGGTGGGCAGTGGCGCGAAGATCGGTCTCGTCGGCCGGTCCGGCGGTGGCAAGACCACGCTCAGCCGGCTGCTGCTGCGTATGACGGACATCGACGCCGGCCGGATCCTGATCGGCGGGCAGGACATCAGCACGCTGCGCCAGGCCGATCTGCGCAGCCTGATCGCCTATGTGCCGCAGGACCCGGCGATGTTCCACCGCACGCTGCGGGACAACATCGCGTTCGCCCGGCCGGACGCCACCGACGCCGAGATCCGCCGCGCGGCCGACGCGGCTCACGTCACGGAGTTCGCCGACGCGCTGGCGGACGGCTTCGACACCATGGTGGGCGAGCGGGGCGTCAAGCTGTCCGGCGGACAGCGGCAGCGGGTCGCCCTCGCCAGGGCGATTCTGCGCGACGCGCCGATCCTGCTGCTCGACGAGGCGACCAGCGCCCTGGACTCCGAGAGCGAAGTCCTCGTCCAGAAGGCGTTGTGGCACCTCATGGAGGGGCGGACGGCACTGGTGGTGGCGCACCGGCTCAGCACGGTCGCCACCATGGACCGACTCGTCGTCCTGGACCACGGGCGGATCGTCGAGGAGGGCACGCACCGGCAGCTGCTCGCGGCGAACGGCGCCTACGCGAAGCTGTGGCAGCACCAGTCGGGCGGCTTCCTGGACGACGCCCCCGCGCAGGCCGGCCCGGCCTGAACCGCGTGGCCGGGGGCAGTGCGCCAGGGCGCGGACGCATGACCTCGGGCGCCGGCGTACGAGCGGCGTCCGGGGCGCCCGTCTGCTGCCACCGGCGGGCCCGGCGCGGCTGTCGCCGCGAAGGGCGCGTGGCCGGTGGGCTTCGGCAGGCCCGGCGCCGTAAGCGGTGGGTGAAGGCAGACGCGGACCCGGGGGACGGTCGCGACGGTGCCCGTCCACCCCGCCCGACGGACATGAGAGACGCGGTCCCTCACCGGAGGCCGCGGCCCGCCTCCGGCACGGTCGTCGAGCCAGGGCCGGGACGGGCGTCAGCCCGGCGGAGCCTCCGACGCGCGCCAGGCGGTCGCGAGTCCTTCCAGCCATGCAGGAGGCAGTTCCGCGTGTTCCCATTCCGTCCGGAACGCTGATGGCGCGGCGGCGAGGCGTTCGAGTACGGCGATGCTCGTGGGGGAGTGGAGGAGGGAGTAGCGGCCGTGGACGGCAATGCGGCTGCGGGGCCCGTACCGCGCGTACAACTGAGCCAGCCGCTCCCGGTGGGACTCGGTGAACTGCTCCAGCCGGCCGGCGTACCCGACCCGTTCCACGACGCTCATCGTGCCGAGTACCGCGGTGAGGACCTCGTCCGACACCTCGGGATCGAGGTCCGAGACGTCACTGAACGCGAGGTAGAGCGGCGTCACGGCGACCTTCGCACGCTCTACGTCCACCCTCCCCACGGGGTGACCGCCTCGCACGGCGTCCCGTGGGGAGCCGGACATCGCCGGGCCGATGGCACGCTCAAGGGCTCGCTCGGCGATGCGGGCGAGTTCGTCACCGACGGCCCGGGCGCCGTCGTGCCAGCCGGTGCCGTACGACTCCCCCTTCTCGTCCGGGGCGCCCTTCTCCTTCTCTGCCTCGCTGTGTGCGTCTGCGATCGCGCCGGCCTCGACGAGCGCGATCAGCTCTTCGGCTTCGCTCCGGAGCATTCCCGTGCGGCCCAGGAGTTCGAAGAGGGTCTTCTTCGCGTTCATGACGCTGGTGGAGTCCAGCGGGTGCCGGCCCGTTTCGGCGGTGTTGATCGTGTCCTCCTCGTCGACCTTGGTCCGGTGCTTCCGCGGGTGTTTCAGCAGGACGTGGCTCTTCTGTCGCACTCTCCGTGCCTCGGCTATGAGGTTTCCGGCCGGCAGCGGCCGCCGCCCACCTTCTCAAGTCTCCACGACACGGCCGGTCGTCGCCGCGCCCAGGGCTGTTTCGGACCGCCTTGCGTCCGTACGAACCGGCGGAAAGAGAGCGGAGACGGGCCTCCGGACATCCGTCTCAGGCGTCCGCCGGGCGTACCACCTCCACCCCCTGGTCCCGCAGCTCCTGCACCACCGAGGAGTCGTCGGGGGCGTCCGTGACGATGAGGGCGATCTGTTCCATCGAGCAGATACGTCCCAGCGCCGTGCGACCGAGCTTGTCGGCGGTCGCGACGAGGACCACCCGCTGCGCCGCCTTCACGGCGGCGCGCTTCACCTGTACGTCGTCCAGGTTGTAGGCGGTGGCGCCCTGGACCGGGTCGACGCCGCAGCACCCCAGGATGAACGTGTCGAAACACAGGTCCTTGAACGTCTGGACAGGGGCGTGGCCGTAGAAGGAGAGCTCCTCGGGCCGCACCTGCCCGCCCGGCATCAGCAGCTGGATGCCGGAGTGCCCGGAGAGAGTGAAGGCGGCGTGCAGGGAGAGCGGAGTGACCGTCAGCTGACGGCCGGCCATGGCCTTGGCGATGGCGACGGCCGTCGTGCCGGTGTCCAGGGCGACCGTCTCGCCGTCGGTCAGCAGGCCGACCACCGTGCGGGCCAGCCGCTCCTTGGCCTGCACCTCGGACATGGCACGAATGGCGTACGGCGGCTCGACACCACCGGGCAGGTTGCTCAGCGCGCCTCCCCGCACCCGGCGCAGCGCGCCCCGGGACTCCAGGACCTCCAGGTCCCGGCGAATGGTCATCTCCGACGCCCCGGTGGCCCGGGCCAGCTCGGCCACGGTCGCGCGGTTCTCCTTCATGAGCAGCGCCACGACGAACTTGTGCCTCTCCATCACGTTCATGTTTCTGCTTGTAGCACAGAAGAGCGCCCTCGCGAGCATACGCACATCAGAACTGTTGAAACGAACGACTCTCGTGAGTAATGTTCGGCTCATTGTGTGAATTCAAGCGGTCTTCAAACGCGAATCATGTTCGTTCAACAGTCAATGATGAAACGGTGAGGAGAACGATGCCCGCAACCAGTGAGGCCGGCCCGCCGGACGCGGGAAGGCCGCTGCTCACCACCGTCGCGATCGCCGCCTCGTGCGTGGCGTTCATGGTGATCGGAGCCCTGCAAGCGCTCTACGGTCCGGCGATCCCGGCGCTGCGCGACGAGTACGGGCTCAGCCCGGCCACGGCCGGGCTGAGCCTCAGCGCACACTTCATCGGCGCCCTGCTGGGCGTGCTGGTCTACCACGTCCTCAGGGGCCGTCTGAGCAACCGCGTGCTGCTCGGCGGCTCCTACCTGCTCATGGCGGCCGGCGCGGTCGGCTTCGCGTTCTCCCCGAGTTGGGGCCTCGCGCTGACCGGCACTTTCGTCATCGGCCTGGGTTTCGGCGGCATCGACTACGGCCTGAACCAGCTCTTCGCCATCGGCTTCGGCCGCCGCAGCACCGCCATGCTCAACCTGCTCAACGGCCACTTCGGTGTCGGCGCCATCGCCGGCCCGGCCCTGATCGCCCGGCTCGGCGCGGCGAACTACCCGGCGATCTTCATCGGCATCGGAGTGCTCTGCGTGCTGATCCTGTTCACGCTGGGCGGGGTGGCCGCCAAGGAGCCCGAGCCGGTCGTGGCGGAAGGCGCTTCGGCGGGCGGGGCCCGGGTCCTTCCGATCATCGCGGTGTTCATCGGCGTCTACGTCCTGCACGTGGCCATCGAGACCGGGGTCGGCGGCTGGGAGCCCACCCACCTCGAAGCGGTGGGGTACGGCGCCGCCACCGCCGCGACGGCGACATCGGCGTACTGGGCCGCCATGACGATCGGCCGGTTCATCGCCGCCCCGCTCAGCCTGCGCTTCTCCGCACCGGCGATCCTGATCGTCTGCTGCGCCGGCATGGCGGGCTTCCTGCTCCTGGCGACCGTTCCGGCGCTCGCCCCGTACGCCTACTTCGGTGTCGGCCTGATGATCGCGCCCATCTTCCCGACCTGTCTGCCCTGGCTGAACCGCGCCGTGCCCGGCTTGGCGGGTGCCGGCGCCTATGTGATCGCCGCCTCGATGATCGGCGGTGTGGCCTTCCCGCCGCTGCTCGGCGGGGTGATCGACACGATGGACGTGAAGGCGGTGCCGCTGGTGCTGTTCGCACTCGCCGTCGCCTGTGCGGTCCTGAGCCTGTGGCTGCACACGAACGCACCCGACCCCGATGGTGTCTCCCGCCCACGCGAAGCGAGCCGGACGGACGCCGCCGCGACCCGAGGAACTGAGGCAACCGAGGCATGAAAGCCGTTCTCTTCGACATGTTCGGTGTCATAGCGCGTGTCCAGTCACCCGAGTCCCGAGCTGTGCTGGAACGCACGGCCGGCGGCGAAAGCGACCGGTTCTGGGAGGCGTACTGGTCCCGGCGCACCCCCTACGACCGCGGCGACGTGACCGGTCCGGCGTACTGGAAGGGGGTCTGCGCCGAGCTCGGAATCTCTCTGGACGCGCGCCTGACCGACGATCTGATAGCCGCCGACCTGGCCGGCTGGAGCGAGACCGACCAGCGCAGCGTCGATCTGCTCACCGCCCTCGCCGACCGCGGGATCACCTGCGGCCTGCTCTCCAACATCCCCGAGGAACTGGCCGTGCGCTACGAGACCAGCGAGCCCTGGCTGGAGCACTTCTCGGTGATCGGCTTCTCCTGCCGGATCGGCAGCGTCAAGCCCGAACCGGCCGCCTACCAGTGGTGTGTCAGGGCACTGGGACTGCCCCCTGATGAGATCCTGTTCGTCGACGACCGGGCCGAGAACGTCCGGGCCGCCCAGGAACTGGGGCTCCAGGGGCACGTGTTCACCTCCCCCGCCGAACTGGAGACCACCCTGCGTGCCACGCCGGAGGCTGCGTCGCAGTGACGACGGCCACCCTTGCTCCTCGCGCTCCGCGCCGCCGCGCAGGGCTGATTCCCGCCACCGTGCCGGGAGACCGAGACGGGCCGCGGTCTCGCGGGGGCGCCCTGCTCCAGGGCGTGCCGGCCGGCCGCGGCCCTGGGCGCGAGCCGCTCTGTCCGGGGCCGGCAGCAGACGGAAGCCGCGAACGCCGGCACGGATCCGGCCACGCTGCGTGTGCACGACGGGGTGTGCGCCGGATTCTCCCCTGGCGGGGCGCCCTTCCGTACGCGCTAAGCTGCAAGCGCCCCGCGGGGGAAGTCCGGTCGAAGTCCGGCGCTGACCCGCAACGGTAGGCGGAGCCCAACACGTGGCCCCGTAAGCCCGGTTACCCGCGGTGGTGATGGCTCCTGTCAATTCGCCGTGGACTGCGAGAGGGCGCTGCGCAGGGCGCCCGGCGTCCCGGGCCGCTCCTTTGCTCACGCAGGTGCACGGCCCGAGGCGAAAGCGAACCGCCCGTGGCCACACCCCTCGAACTCAAACCCGCCCTGCCACCGCACCTGCCCCGCGCCGGCGCCGGCCCCGCGCCGCCCCAGCGCGTGTCACTGCCGCTCCTCCTCACCGCCCTGTGCGCCGCGCTTGTGCTCTCCATCCTCTGCGGGGCGGGGATCGGGGCGTCGGGGCTCTCCTGGGGGGAGGTGCTGCGCCATCTGTGGGCCGGGCTGACAGGCGGACTCATATCCCCCGACCAGGTCCCGGCTTACACCATCGTGTGGGAACTGCGCTTTCCACGAGCCGTACTGGCCGCAGTCGTCGGGGCCGGCCTGTCGGCCATCGGCGTCGCCGTGCAGGCCATGGTCCGCAACGCTCTCGCCGACCCGTTCGTCCTCGGCATCTCCTCCGGCGCGGCCGTCGGCGCCAACGCCGTGCTCCTGTTCGGAGCCTTCGGCGCGCTCGGTCTCTGGGCCCTGTCCACGGCGGCCTTCCTCTCCGCGCTCCTCGCCATGACGCTGGTGTACGCCATCGCCCGCACCGCTGACGGCCTGACCCCACTGCGGCTCGTCCTGACGGGCACCGCGATGTACTACGGCTTCTCGGCCGTCACGACGTTCATGGTGTTCGCGGCCGAGCGTGGTGAGGCGGCCCGCTCCGCGATGATGTGGCTGCTCGGCAGCCTCGGCGGAGCCAACTGGGCCTCCGTACCGATCGCCGCCGGAGCCGTACTCGCCGGCCTCGCCCACCTCACTGTGTCGGCGCGCCGCCTGAACGCCCTGGCGATGGGCGACGAGACCGCGGCCGCCCTGGGGGTGGACGCGGGGAAACTGCGCAAGGAACTGTTCCTGGTCTGCGCGGCCGTCACCGGGGCGGTGGTGGCGGTGAGCGGCGCGATCGGCTTCGTCGGACTGATGGTCCCGCACGCCGCACGGATGCTGGTCGGCGCGGACCACCGCCGGCTGCTGGCCGTCGCACCACTCGCGGGCGCCGTCCTGCTGATCTGGGTGGACATCCTGTCGCGCGTGGTGCTCGCGCCCGTCGAGCTGCCGGTGGGCGTACTGACCGCGGTCATCGGTGTGCCGTGCTTCGTCCTGCTGATGCGCCGTCGCTCCTACACCTTCGGAGGCGCGTGATGCGGATCGACATCGATGAACTGACGGTCGAGATCTCCGGTGCGCGGCTGGTGCGGGAGGCCACGCTGCGAGCGCCCGCCGGGCAGGTCGTCGGGCTTGTCGGACCCAACGGCAGCGGGAAATCCACCCTGCTGCGCTGCGTCTACCGGGCCCTGCGTCCCTCGGCCGGTACAGTCCGGCTCGACGGTGCGGACCTCCACGCCCTGAGCGCGCGCGAAGGCGCCCGTCGGCTGGCCGCACTGCCCCAGGAGGTGGTCACCGAGTTCGACTTCACGGTCGCCGAAGTCGTGGCGATGGGGCGGCTGCCGCACCAGCGGTCGGTGGCCCGGACCACCGACGAGGACCGGCGGACGTGCGAGGCCGCCCTGGCGCAGGTCGGCGCCGGTCACCTCGCCGGCCGTGGCTTCCTCACTCTCTCCGGCGGCGAGAAGCAGCGGGTCCTGATCGCCCGCGCGCTCGCTCAGCAGCCTCGGGTACTGGTGCTCGACGAGCCCACCAACCACCTGGACATCGCCCAGCAGCTGGACGTGCTGGCCCTGGTGCGCGGCAGCGGGCTGACCGTGCTCACCGCACTGCACGACCTCAACCTCGCCGCACTCCACTGCGATCTGCTCCATGTCATCGACAGCGGCCGGATCGTCGCCTCCGGCGCTCCGCACGACGTGCTCACCCCCGAGCTGCTGGCCGAGGTCTTCGGCGTACGGGCGCACCGCGTACCGCATCCGGAGTCCGGCGCCGTACAACTGCTCTTCGACCGTCTCCCGTCCACTCACCCCGCTTCCTGAGGAGCCACTGTCCCCATGCCGAACCCCGTACGCCCCGCCGCACTCGTATTCGCCGCCGCACTGTTCCTCACCGGCTGCGGCGCGCAGGTCACCTCTCAGGACGCAGAGAACAAGGGTGCCGGGGCAGGCGGCGGCCACTATCCGGTGACCGTCGAGAACTGCGGTCAGAAGAAGAGCTACGACAAGGCCCCGGAGCGTGTGGTCACCAATGACGTCGGTATCACCGAAATCATGTTCGCGCTCGGGCTCGAGGGCCACATGGCGGGCTATGTGATGCCCGACGACAAGGGCGATCTCACGTCCGTTCCCTGGAAGGACGGTTACGAGAAGACCGAGTGGCTCTCGAAGAAGACGATCAACAAGGAGCTGGTCCTCGACGCCCGCGCCGATCTGGTCTTCGCGGGCTGGAACTACGGCTTCAACGAGGGGGAGGGCTTCAGCCCCGCCGAGCTGGAGAAGGTGGGCGTCGACTCGTACCTGCTGAGCGAGTCGTGCCGCAACGGGCGGGGGAAGGCGCGCGGTGTGATGCCGCCGCTCGAAGCCCTCTACACCGATCTGCGGAACCTGGGGAAGATCTTCGACATCGAGGACCGTGCCGAGGCCCTCGTCGCGGACTTCGAGAAGCAGGTGGCCGCGGCGCAGGCGAAGGCGCTGAAGGGCAGCGACCGCCCGCGCGTCTTCCTCTACGACGACGGGCGGGACAAGCCGCTGACCTCGGGGCTGTACGCCGGGCCGCACGACATCATCACCAGGGCGGGCGGCGATCACGTGATGAAGGACCTCAAGGACAGCTGGGCGACGGTGGGCTGGGAGACCGTGGTCGAGCGTGACCCCGAGGTGATCGTGATCAACGATTACGGAGACACCACCGCGGACCAGAAGCGGAAGTTCCTGAAGTCCTACCCGCCGCTGGCCGGCGTCTCGGCCGTCAGGAACGACCGGATCGTCGTCCTCGATTACGCGGAGCTGGTGGAAAGCCCGCGCAATCCGGCGGCCATCGCCTCACTCGCCGCGGACCTGAGGAAGCTTTCCTCGTGACCTGAGTGGCTTCGGCCGCCGGCCCCGTCCCTTCACCGAGGACAGGGACCCGTTGACGGAGCCGGCGCGACCGGTCCGCGGCTTCCTCATCGGCGAAGGCTACGGTCGGAGTCCGGCGGTTCCGGCTTCGCCCGTGCACTCGGCCGGGATCGCGTAGTCCGTGACCCAGCCGGTCTCCTCGGCCCTGGCCAGGTCCTCCAGTACGTCGGCCACGACCTTGTCGCAGTCCGGGGGCGGACCCGACGGCGGGGCGGCCGTGCCCGGGGACATCACCCACATCACCGCCATCACACCGAGGCAGAACACGGTGATGGCCACGGCCCACAGGCCGGCGGTGCGATACAACCTCTTCCCCTTACGGTGGGCGAATGTCTGAACGAAATGACGAGGCCGAGCGGGTCACCGCCGCGTGGCGGCAACTGACCGGCTGGCTGCGGGTGCACGCCCCCCTTTCGTACGCCTCCCTGCTGCCGCCTGCCGCGGAAGAAGATATCCACGCCGCCGAGGCCCGGCTGATGCGGTACCTCGGATACGGCCTGCCGGCGGAACTGACGGCTCTGTGGCGGCTGTGCGGCGGCGTGGAGCACCAGTACATCGAGGAGAACGAGGACGAGGGCGAGGTCGGCTCCGGGAGGTTCCTGCCGGACGGGGTGCTGCTCACCCCGGCCGAGGCGGTGCGCCCGCGGCTTTCCGGAAGCGACCGGCGCGACTACTGGGACGGGGCCCAGGTGGTGCCGTGGCTCACGGGGGACGAGGCCGGGCCCGAGTACGGCCAGTACGTGTCCGCGGCCGGTGTCGGCCACTGGTCGACGATGACCGGGCCGGAGGTGTCCGAGCCGCGCCACCCGTCGGCAGCCGCCTATTTGGAGGCCGTCCACCGCACCCTGACCGTGGGGCCGGCCGACCTGATGGGTCCCGATGTTCCCGGCATCGTGTGGGGCTGCCTGGTGTGGGAGGACCCGGAGCATCCGGGCCTGGACGACGCTCTCGGGCACTGGACGCCCCTCCACTGAACGGAGTTTTCGTCCGGCCGTACTGCCCGGTTTTCCCGTTGTGCCCCGGCGTACCGGGCGTGGCCCGCGGAACTCTCGTGATGCCATGGGCGGCGCACCGCACACACGCCCGGCGCGGGCGGGACGGGTGAAGCCGTCCCCGGCGGAGCGGGGAGTCGGCCTGGGGCATGGAAGGTCGTCGAACGCCGCTGACGGACCGTGACCCGGGGCGTGCTGACCAGGACCAGTGCGGCGCCGGGGAGCGCTGCGGCGCCCGGCGGGCCGTACCCGAGGGCGCGGGGGCACCGCCGCCGGCAGCCGACGGCTACGTCTTCATCGTCGACCGCAAGAAGGACATGATCGTCTCCGGCGGGTTCAACATCTACGCCGTCGAGGTCGAGTCCGTCCTGCACCAGCACCCGGACGTGTACGAGGCGGCCGTGGTCGGCGTCCCCGACGAGCAGTGGGGCGAGGCCGTCAAGGCGGTCGTCGTCCCGCGCGACGGCGCCACCCTCACCGAGGCCGGCCTCATCGGTTTCTGCGCCGAGCGCCTGGCCCGCATGAAGAAACCCCGCTCGGTCGACTTCACCGCCGCGCTGCCCCACAACCCCAACGGCAAGATCGACCGCCGCGCCATCCGCGACCGCTACTGGGCGGGCGCCGAGCGCCGCGTCAACTGAACAGGACCTTCGGCATGCCTTTCACCCTCGAACTCCTCCTACGACGACAACCCCCGCCTCCAGGAGCTCGTCGTCCGCCTGCGCGCCTATCTGCGCGACGAACTCATCCCCTACGAGCGCGAGCACGGCATCACCGCCGAGGCCAAGCTCGAACGCCCCACCCTCGAACACGTCTGGAAGCGCAGCCGCGAACTCGGCTTCTACGGCATCAGCCTGCCGCCCGAACTCGGCGGCCAGGGCCTGAGCTTCTACGAACTGTGCGCCCTGAAGGAGGAGCTGACGGCCTCCGGAGCCGTGCTCTCCCACTCCGTCCTCGGTGACATGGGCGGCCCGCTGCGTGTCGGAGCCGTGATGAAGTACGCCACGCCGCACCAGCTGGAGCAGTACCTCATGCCCGTCATCCGGGGCGAGCGGGCCTGCTGTTTCTCCATCACAGAGGAGGGCGCGGGCTCCGACGTGCGCCGGATGACGACCACCGCCACCCCGGACGGGGACACCTGCGTCCTGAGCGGCAAGAAGGTGTTCAGCTCCGCCGCCCCCTTCGCGGACTTCGCGATCGTCGTGGCCCGCATGGCCGGCACGGAGGAGGCGTACAGCGCCTTCCTCGTCGACCTGGACACCCCCGGCTGCACGGTCCTCGACGGCGAAGTCCCCATGTCGGGGCAGCAGATGGAGGGCGACCTGGTCTTCGACGAATGCCGGATCCCCGCCACCGGCCTGCTCGGCGAGGTCGGCCAGGGCCTGCGCATCGGCATCGGCCGCATCACCCTCAACCGCCTGCTGCACTGCCCGTCCCTGATCGGCGCCGCCCGCCGCGCCTGGGACCTGTCGGTGCGGTACGCCATGGACCGCGTCGTCTTCGGACAGCCGCTCCTCGCCCACCAGGCCGTCCACCACAAGATCGCCGAGATGGCCACGGAGATCTACGCCGCCCGCGCGACGGTGATGACCACCGCCGCGAAGGCCGACCGGGGCGACAACATCTCCGTCGAGGCCAACATGTGCAAGCTCTTCACCTCGGAGGCGTGCTTCCGCGTCGCCGACCAGGCCGTCCAGATCCACGGCAAGGCCGGGCTGACCCGCGGCAACGAGGTCGAACAGATCTTCCGCAGCCTGCGGATGTTCCGGATCGTCACCGGAACCACCGAGATCCACAAGAACGCCATCGCCAAGAGCCTGATCTGACCGACCCCTTGGCGCCCAGGGCGGTACCGCAGGTCCCTCGCGCCGCCGAGCGGGCCCGCGGCCACGGGGTGACCGCCCGCCCGTACGACCCCCTGCTCCACCCGCATCCGCAGGAATCGCCCATGGTGTCCCGCACCGCCGCGCAGCCTCAGCACCTCGCTGCCCCCGCACCCGACGGCCGTAGAGCCTGGCTGATCACAGCCATGATCGTGACCTTCATGGTCATCAACTTCGCCGACAAGTCGGTCCTCGGCCTGGCCGCCGTACCGATCATGGAGGAACTCGACCTCAGCAACAGCACCTACGGCCTGATCTCCAGCCGCGTTCTGCTCTTCGGCATGACGCTGCTGTGGGCCGTGGCCCAGCTGCCGGTCCTGGCCGTGGCCTCGGTGTCCACCCTGCTCGCCGACCGCATCCTGCTCGGCGCCGCCGAGGGGCCGGCGGCCTCGATGTCCATGCACGCCCTGTACAAGTGGTTCCCGCCCGAGCGCCGCGGCCTGCCCTCGGCCCTCCAGATCGGCGGGGCGGCTCTGGGCACGCTCGTCGCGGCACCCGTGGTCACCTGGCTCATCGGGGGATTCGGCTGGCGCTCGGCCTACGCCGTCCTCGCCGCCGTCAGCGCTGTGTGGGCGCTGGTGTGGTGGCGGACGGGCCACGACGGGCCCTACGACCACACACGCGCCGGCGCCACGGGCGGCGGCGGCCCGCGACTGCCGTACCGCAGGATCCTGCTGTCCGGCACCGTGCTGGGCAGTATGGGCGCCGCGTTCGGCGCCCAGTGGGCGCTGTCCCTCAGCCATGCCTGGCTGCCCGGGGCCAGCTGATCCGGTGGGGAAGGGCACTGGTCCGACGGCATCATGCCTGGTCGGAACCGGGCCGTCGGCAATCGGGCGGCCGGGGACGCGGGCAGGCCGCCCGCGGCCGGAGAACGGTGCAGGTTCTGCGCGCCGGTCGGGAACGCGCGACCGCATCAGCGCTCACGCCCCTGCCGGACGCCGCCACGGCGGGCCTCCCGGACCACCCGCAGCAGGCGCTGCCGCCCGTGGGTCACACGCTCGCCGACGAGGTGTCGGGTGCGCCGCGCCGACGAGGGGGCGCGTCACCCTTGCCGAGCCCCGTCGGGAACGCTCCGGGAGAGTTCGGAGCGGGACGGTACGCGCGCTGATGTCCTGGTGGCGCCGGCCGTCCCGGACGGGCCCCGGTGGTCTCTTCCGGCCGGGGGGACGTCCCCGCGGGCGCGGGGCCGGCGCCCGGATCCTTGAGGAACCGCCGCTGGCCGTCCAGGAATCCGTCCGCGAAGAGCGAGCGGGGGGCGAGGAGCGCGGTGAGTGCGAGCCTGAGGTCCGACCGCTCGACGGACTCCTTGAGCAGTGAATGGGTCGCGTCGGGGTAGCGCGCGACCGTCAACGCACCACCCGCGTCCAGGACCTCGCGGTAGACGCGCTCCGTGTCGGCGGTGTCCACGTTGCGGTCGTGGCCTGCGAGGGCCAGCAGCACCGGTACGCCGCGCAGGGCGCGGAGGTCCCGCGTGGCGTCCGCGGTGTAGTTCTTGGAGATGAAGTTCCAGCGGCCGGCGGTCATGCCGTTCGCGTCGCCGCCCATCGCCCCGACGTACCCCTCGAAGGTCGCGCGGCGTTCCAGCAGCCGGCGGACGGTGTCGCTTCTGGTGATCTCGGCGTTGGTGCGGGCTGCCGACGCGCCGTCGGCGCGCAGTTCGGCGAGCAGGTTGTAGCGGCCCTGCCGGAGCCAGTTGATCGCGGGCGAGACGGCGATGACGAAGCTGACGGGCGTCCTGGCGGCGACCTTCGGGAGGACCCAGCCCGCCTGGCTGGCACCCCAGAGCCCGATCCGGTCGCCGTCGATGTCCGGGCGGGCGCGCGCCCAGGCGATGGCGGCGGCCACCTCGTCGGCCCGGTCGTCCATGGACTGGTCGAGCCAGTCGCCGGGCGCGCCCGCGACGCCGGGCTTGTCCCAGGACAGGGAGGCGTACCCGGCCTTGGCGTTCGCTTCCCACATGGGCTTGTAACCGTCGTCGTGGGTGGCGCCGACGGGGCCGTCGCCGTGGACGTACACGACCAGACCGTGATGCCTGCGGCCGTCCTCGGGGGTGGCCAGTACGCCGTTGAGGGTGTGCCCGCCGTGGCGGATCGAGACCCGCTGCTCGTCCATGCCGTAGGAGTGCTGCCACAGCACCACACCGACGAGACCGGCGGTCACGAACAGGACCGTGGCGAGTGACCACGCGGCGATGCGGAGCCCGCGCCGCCGGGGCTGGATCTTCGGACACATGGGATCTGACCGCCTCTGTTCGGGTTCACACAGCACTGAAACTATCACCGTGGGAACGATCGTTGATGAGATGATAGCTTTGAGGCCGAGGTCGCGGAGAGACAAGGGGGCACGGCATGGGACTGGACATGACGGACGCCGGCACGGGGGCGGTGAGAGTCCGGCGGGGTGTTCCGGCCGGAGCCGAGCGGCGGGCGGCCGAGCTGTACTGGGACGCTTTCGGCCGCAAACTCGGCCCTGCCCTGAACCCGCCGGACAAGGCGGTGTCCTTCCTCGCCGCCCACCTGAACGCCGATCGGGCGGTGTGCGCGCTCCTCGACGGGCAGCTCGTCGGCCTCGCCGGCTACCAACTCGGCGGCCGGGCCCTCACCGGGGGATCGGCCTCCGCCGTCCTGCGTGCGTACGGACACCTGCGAGGACTGCACCGGCTCCTGCTCCTCGCCCTGTTCGAACGCCGCCCGGCCCCCGGACAGCTCGTCATGGACGGCATCGCCGTGGACCCGGGCATGCGCGGCCGCGGCGTCGGGAGCCTGCTCATCGAGGAGGTGGCCGCCGTCGCGGCGGAAGAGGGCTGCCGGGAGATCAGACTGGATGTGATCGACACCAACCCGCGCGCCAGGGCCCTGTACGGGCGGCGCGGCTTCACGGCCGTGCGGACCGAGCAGACGCCCTACCTGCGTGAGCTGCTGGGGTTCGGTGCGGTGACCACCATGCGACGTCCTGTCGCGGCGAACGGACCGGGAGGACCGCGCACACCATGACCGACCACATCGAGATCCCCACCCGCATGCTCGTCCACGCGCTGGTCCGCGAGGACGGCACCGTCGACGCGGACGAGCT
The DNA here is from genome assembly GCF_053591575.1 of Streptomyces altiplanensis. NCBI lineage: Bacteria > Bacillati > Actinomycetota > Actinomycetes > Kitasatosporales > Streptomycetaceae > Streptomyces > Streptomyces altiplanensis. The sequence goes on from NZ_JBSFUB010000033.1 coordinate 48,244, forward strand.
GTACACCGTCGCCAACACCCTGGGCATGAGCGACCAGCAGGTGCGGCTGTGCGTCAAACGCCTCGTGGCCGAAGGCCGGTTCACCCACGAGGGCCGGGGCCGCAAGGCACGGCTGCACGCGACCGCGGACACCACGCGTGCCCTCGCGCCCAACGCGGACTTCCTCCGGCACGCGTTCCAGCAGGACGCCGGACTCGCGCCCTGGGACGGTGTCTGGCACCTGGCCGCCTTCGCGGTGCCCGAATCGGCGCGCACGACCCGGGACTCCCTGCGCGAGACGCTCGTCCACCTCGGCGGCGCCCCGCTCCAGGGCGGACTGTACGTCTGCGCCAACACCTGGGAGCCGTACGTCGAAGAAGCGGCCCGCCGCCTCGGCGCCCACGGCGCGCTCACCCTCCTCACCACGACGGACCTGCGCAGGGGCGACACCCGGGAGCCTGCCGAACTCGCCCGCGGGCTGTGGCCCTTGCAGGAGATCGCCGACCGCTACGATCGCCTCGGCCGCCTCGCCCAGCCCCGTCTCGCCCGGCTCACCGACCCTGCCGGACTCTCCCCGTCCGCGCTCCTCACCATCGCGGTGGAGCTGGCCGCCGAGCTCACCCGCGCCATGGAGCCCGACCCGCTGCTGCCGCCCGAGCTCCTGCCCCGGCCCTGGCCCGGCACCCGGGCCCGGGAGACCGTCGCCCGGTGCTGGGCGGCCCTGCACGAACGAGAACGCGGCGAAGCCCGCCCGGTCCTCTTCCGCCTCTACGCCGACATCACCCGAGCAGCGGCGGACCGGGCGGCGCGCTGAAGAAGTAACGGACGGCGCGGGCAAGTTCGCCGGGCACAGGTACCGCGAGCGCACCCGTCCTCCCGGGCGGATTGCTGCGCGGGAACCCGCCCGGCCCCTCCCGGGCCGCCGGCCGCCTCGAAGCCGCCCGGGCCGGCGGCCCTGCGCATCGCTCCACGGCTCTCGCCGCCGTCTGCCCGGAAAAGACCGGACCCGCCCCGCACGTCACGAGTCCGCCGGGTCACCGGAGCTTCCGCGACGGCCTCGAACCCGACCGGGAGGCCGTCGCGGCCGGGGTGGTGACGCGACGGCCCCACCCAAGATCACCTCGCCCCCGCAGTGAACCCGTCGGCACCCGTGATACCTCACCCGCGTGTTCGGAAGGCGCGCATATTTGCGCAGACGGCGGTGGCGGAAAAGGAGAGAGTTCAACGGTCCCATTCCACCAGCCGGTCCGCCATCGGTGCACATCGAGGGAAGAAACAGATATGACGCAAGTCGCTGGCCTGACCTTTCGCAGCTCGCTCAAGGCGACAGCGCTCCTCGCCGTCGCCACGAGTGTGATGGGCCTCTCGGCCTGTTCCACGCCGTCGTCGGACTCGGACAGTGACAAGGCCGGCAACAAGCCGGCGGCCGAGGTGCTCCGGGTGGCCGCCGCCGACGCCACCGACACCACGGGCCTCGACCCCCGCTCGGTGAGCGCCGGCGCCAGCTCCATCGTCGCCGCGCACGTCTTCGACTCGCTGGTGGTGCTGGAGGACGGCGAGTACAGGATGCAGCTCGCCGAGGCGCTGGAGCCCAGTGCCGACGCGAGCCGCTGGACCATCAAGCTCCGCAAGGGGGCGCTCTTCCACGACGGGAAGCCCGTGCGCGCCGCCGACGTCGCCTACAGCATGCGCACCCTGGCCGCCCCGCCGAGCAACCGCGCATCGGTCTACGCCGACGTCGACACCGCCAAGATCAAGGTGGTCGACGACCAGACCCTCGAAGTACCGATGAAGCGTGCCCGCGCCGACTTCAAGGAGTCGGTGCTCGCCGTGTTCTCCGTCGTCTTCCCCGACGGCACGAAGGACTTCAGCAAGCCCGTCGGCTCCGGCCCCTACCGGTACGAGAAGAGCGACGCCCGGATCGTCCGGCTCACGGCCAACACCAAGTACTGGGACGGCGCGCCGTCGATTCCCGTGCTGGAGATCAACCGCATCGCCAGCCCCGCCGCCCGCCTCGCCGCCCTCAAGGACGGTCAGATCGACTACGCGGTGGGTGTCAGCGCCACCGGCGCGCAGACGGAGAAGAAGAACCCCGCGGTGAAGATCCAGCGCGGTGGCATCGCCAACTCCAACGCCCTGTCGTTCGCCATGAACCAGAAGCTCAAGCCGTTCGACGACCCGCGGGTCCGCAAGGCCGTCCGGCTGGCCGCCGACCGGCCCGCCCTGGTCTCGCACGCCCTGCTGGGCTTCGGTGCCCCCGGTGAGGACGTCGTCGGCAAGGACCTGCCCGGCTACGCCAAGGGCGTCACCGAGCGCAAGCGCGACGTCGAACAGGCCCGCGAACTCTTCCGCGAGGCCGGCGTCGACAAGCTGACCCTGAGGGCCGCCGACGTGGTCCCCGGGATGCTCTCCGCCGCCAAGCTGTTCGCGCAGCAGCTGGAGGAGACCGGGGTGAAACTCACCGTGCAGGAGGTCCCCGTCGACACCTACTACGCGGACCTCAAGGGCCTGGGCACCCACCCCTTCCAGGCCTTCTACTACGTCAACCGCCCGGCCGCCCTGCACCTGGCCGCGACCACCAACCAGCAGGCCGTCTTCAACGTGACCGGCGCCGGCCCCGACCACTGGCGCAAGCTCGCCGCCGCACAGCTCGTCGTCGACGAGGCCGGCCGTGAGAAGGCGTTCGACGACTTGCAGAAGAACTTCTACGACGGCGGCGGTGACCTGGTGTGGGGCTTCCAGGAGCAGCTGGACGCCTCCCGCCCCGGCGTCGAGGGAGTGCGGCTGAGCCAGTCCACGCAGCTGTTCGGCGACGCGAAGGCGACCATGAACTGATGTCCCCGCGAAGGCTGTTCTCCGCCGTGGCGCGCCGCTGCGCCGCCACTTTGCTGACGCTGCTCGTCGTGTCGATGGCGCTGTTCGCCGGCGCCTCGGTGGTGCCCGGCGACGCTGCCGCAGGCTGGCTCGGCGGCAACGCCACGGAGGAGGAGATCGCGGCTCTTCGCCATGAATGGGGCCTGGACCGCCCGCTGGCCGTCCGGTACGCCGACTGGATCACCTCGGTACTGCGGGGCGACCTCGGCACCAGCCTGACCTCCCAGAGGCCGGTGACCGAGATCGTGGCCGAACCGCTGTGGGCCACGACCCTGCTGGTGGTGATCGCGGGCACCGGGACGGTGGTGCTGGCACTCGTGCTGGGGCTCGCCACGGGCCTGCGCCCCGGCGGCAGGCTGGACCGGACGCTGTCGGGGGCGAGCCTGGTGATCGTCGCGATCCCCAGCTTCGTCACGGCGAGCCTCCTCGTCCTGCTGTTCCCCGGCACGCTGGGGCTGCTGCCCGCGGTGTCCCACCCACCGCTCGGCGGCACACCGCTCGACCGGCCGGAGATCCTGGTGCTGCCCGTCGCCTCGATCGTGCTGTTCGCCGGGGCGTGGGCGGGGCGAGTCGTCCGGGCGACGGTCGTCGACGCCAACGGCGCGCCGAACGCCCGCGCGGCGCGGCTCGCCGGGCTGCCGGAGCACCAGGTGGTGTGGCGGCACGTGCTGCCGATGACGGTGCCCGCCAACGCCCAGATGTTCGGCTGGCTGATCAGCAGCCTGTTCGGAGGCACCGCCGTCATCGAGGTGATCTTCGACTACCCGGGGCTGTCGCGGGTCCTGCTGTCGGCCGTGCACAACCACGACATGGCCGTGCTCGAAGGCGTCGGACTGCTGCTGGCCGCGATCATCATCGTGTCGTTCATCGTCGCCGACCTGGCCGGTCTGCTGGCCAACCCGAAAGCACGGACGGGGACTTCATGACCAAGGACCTGCGCAGGGCCGCGCGGACCCTGCTCCGGATCGGCGTCGCGCTGCCCGCCGTCGTCGTGATCGCCCTCGCGATCGCGGGCCCCTGGCTGGTGGGCACCGACCCCGACCGTATCGTCGCGGCGCCGTACGCGGGGGCGGGCGACGGGCTGCTGTTCGGCGCCGACTCGGCGGGACGTGACGTCTGGGCCCGGGTGCTCACCGGCGGCCGGGCGCTCCTCCTGGTGCCCGTGCTGGCGGTGCTCGTCACCACCGTGCTCGGCACCGCCGTCGGCATGGTGGCCGGCTATCTCGGCGGGGTCGTCGACGCGGTGGTCTCCCGCCTGGACGGGGCGATCCTCGCCCTGCCGCCGATCCTGGTGCTGCTGGTCCTGCTGCACGGCTGGGGCTACTCCGCCGCGGTGCTGGTCCTGGTGGTCGTGATCACCGGGGCGTCGTTCGTCTCCCGTATCGCCCGTGCCGCGACCGTGCAGGTGATGCGGCAGGGATACGTCGAACACGCCGTCGGGCTGGGGGAGAGCGTGCCGTCCGTCCTCGCCCGCGAGATCCTGCCGAACATCGTGCGCCCCATCCTCGCCGACGCCGGGACCCGGCTGGCCATTGCCGTAGCCCTCACCTCCGCCGCCGGCTTCCTCGGCTTCGGCGCGGACGAACCCAACTGGGGTGCCATGATCAGCGAGAACATCGAGGGCGTCACCCTCACCCCGTGGGCCGTGGTGGTCCCGGCCGTCTGCCTCGGCACCCTCGCGGTCGCCGCCAACCTCGGCATGGACCGGCTCGCCGCGAGGATGGACCGGTGATCCGCGTCGAGGACCTCTCCGTCGTTGACGGAGCCGGCCGGGCGGTGCTCGACGGGGTGTCGCTGGACATCGGCCCCGGGCAACGTGTCGCCGTCGTGGGCGAGTCCGGGTCCGGCAAGACGACGCTGGCGCTCAGCCTCCTGGGACAGGTCAATCCGGGGCTGCGCGTCGCCGGAGGCCGGGTCGTCGTCGGCGGTGAGAACGTCCTCGGCCTGCCCGCCAAGGCGCTGCGGTCGTACCGCCGCAGGACCGTGGCGTATCTGCCGCAGGACCCGGCGTCCGCCCTGACCCCCACGCTGCGGGTGCGCGGACAACTGGCCGAACTCGCCGACGACCGCAGCGACGAGGCGCTGCTGCGCCGGCTGACCGACGTGGGACTGCCCGCCGACCCGAAGCTGCTCGGACGCTATCCGCACCAGCTCTCCGGCGGCCAGCAGCAGCGCCTCGCCCTGGCCCGGATATCCGCGGGGGACCCCTCCGTCCTCGTCGTCGACGAACCGACCACCGGCCTGGACGCCGTCGCCCGCAACCGGGTGCTGGGGCAGGTGGGCGAACTGGTGGCCCGGCGCGGGGCGTCCCTGCTCTTCGTCACCCACGACCTGCCCGCGGCCGGGCTGGTCGCCGACCGGCTGGTCGTCCTGCGCGGCGGGGCCGTCATGGAGGAGGGGCCGCTCACCGGGGTGATGGCGGAGCCGGCCGCGCCGTACACCCGCGAACTGATCCGCGCCGTACCCGTCATCGGCGACATGCGCGGCCGGCCGCAGGACACGGCGGCCCCCTCCACCGCGGCGGAGGAAACCCCGCCGGCCCTGCTGCGGGTCGAAGGGCTGAGCGCCGCGTACCGGCAGGGCGGCCGCAGCCGCACCGTCGTCGAGGGGGTGTCCTTCAGCCTCGGGGCGGGGGAGTGCCTGGCCCTGCTCGGGGTGTCGGGCAGCGGGAAGACCACCCTCGCCCGCTGCGTCAGCGGCTTCCACCGGCCCTCCGCCGGAACGATCACCCTCGACGGGCAGCCCCTGCCCGCGGCGATCGGGGAACGCGGCACCGAGCAGCGCAGACGGATCCAGGTCGTCCCGCAGCACTCGGTCGGCTCGCTCAATCCCCGCCGCTCCGTGGGCGCCGCCCTCACCCGTCCGCTGCGGCGCCTGCGCGGCATGAGCCGGGCCGGGGCGGCCGCGGAGAGCGCGCGGCTGCTGGCCCTGGTGGGACTGGAACAGCGCATCGCGGACCGGTACCCCGCGCAACTGTCCGGGGGCCAGTGCCAGCGCGTCGCCATCGCCCGTGCGCTCGCCGCCGATCCGGACGTGCTGATCTGCGACGAGATGACCTCCAGCCTGGACACGCGGGTCCAGGCGGCGGTCCTGGACCTCGTCAACCGGCTGCGCCTCGAACTGCGGCTCGCCGTCATCGTCATCACCCACGACCTGGGGGTGCTGGCCAGGACCGCCGACCGGGTACTGGCGCTGCACGAGGGCGTCGTCTGCGAGGAGGGCCCGGTGGCGAAGGTGCTCGGGGCGCCCGAGCACGCGTGGACGCGGTCCCTCGTGGAGGCGTCGCGCACCACCGTCGCGGAGACCCTCAGACCTTCTCGCTGATGCTCAATCCGGGACAGATCGGCCGGGGCGCCGACGGGACGATGGCAGCAGTCAGCCAGCGACCCAAGGAGCGCCCATGGAACAGCCGTCCCCGGCCGTCACCCCCGACGAGCGGCCCGTGCGGGTACTGTCCACCGGATCGGAGGCCGATCCGTACGCGCTGTACGGCGAGATGCGCGACGAGGGGATCGTGCACCTCGTACGGGAACCGAACGGCCTCCACCGGTGGCTCGTCCTCGGCTACGCCGAAGCCCGCGAGATCTTCGCCGACGCCCGCTTCTCCAAGGACCCCACCCGGGCCTGGGAACAGCTGAGGGACGCCGGATACGTCACCGGTGAACCGGGCGACCGGGCCGACTACCTCTACCACGTCGCGAACACCGACCCGCCGGACCACACCCGGCTGCGCAAGCTGATCGGCAAGGCCTTCACCATGCGGCGCGTCGAGGCGATGCGGCCCCGGATCCGCGAAGTGGCCGCCGGACTCCTGGACGCGATGGAGCCGCTCGGCACCGTCGACCTGGTGGAGTCCTACTCGCATCCGCTGGCCACCGTCGTCATGTGCGAGATCCTCGGCATACCGGACATCGACCGGGCGAGTTTCCGCACCTGGGCCACCGCGATCCTCACCGCCCCCGAGGGCGCGGCGGACGGCGCGATGACGAAGGCCGAGGGATACGCCGCGATGCGGGATTTCTTCACCGACCTGATCCAGCGGAAGCGGGCCGCGGCCGGCACCGGCGACGACCGCTCCGACGTCCTCACCGCCCTGATCCACGCGACCGACGACGGGGACCGGCTCTCCGAGACGGAGCTGATCTCGACGGTCATGCTGCTGATGAGCGCGGGCCAGGAACCCACCGTCAACCTGATCAACAACGGTGTACTGGCGTTGACGGCGCACCCCGGGCAACTGGCGCTCCTGAGGGAGAAGCCCGGACTCGCCGAGAGCGCCGTCGAGGAGTTCCTGCGGTACGACCCGCCGGTCCAGCTGTCCACCACCCGGGTGGCCGTCGAGGACGTCGAGGTCGCCGGGACGGTCGTGCCCGCCGGCAGCATCGTCGCCCTGTCCATCGCGGCAGCCGGACGCGACAAGGAGCAGTTCGCCGGTCCCGACCTGCTCGACATCACCAGAGCCGACAACCCGCACCTGGCCTTCGGGCACGGCATCCACCACTGCGTCGGCGCGCCGCTGGCCCGGGTGGAGGGCGAGATCGGCATCGGAATGCTCATCGAACGCTTCCCCCGGATCGGCCTCGCCTGCCCGCGCGAGGACCTGCGCTGGCGGCCCACCCGCATCATGCGCGGACTGGTCGAACTCCCCGTCACCCTGGACACGCGCGCAGAGGCGGCGAGCTGATGGGCACCGACAGCGAAGCCCGCATCGTCGGGCAGTGGGCCGCGATCTACGACGCGGTCTACGAGAGCGCCGAGGATTCGTCCGGCGCCGACTTCGCCGGCTGGCGCAGCAGCATCACCGGCGAGAACTACTCCCCGGCCGAGACCGCCGAATGGCTGGACGGCACGGTGGACGAGATCCTGAGCCTCGGCCCGGACAGCGTCCTCGAGATCGGAGCCGGCACCGGCCTGGTCGTCGCGGGGCTCCTGCCGCACGTCGGGCGGTATGTCGGTACGGACATCTCGGCGACCGCGGTCGCCCGCATGACCAGGGACCAAGGGCACCACCCGGGCACCGAGTTCCGCGTCGGGGACGCCGACGCCCCCGACCTGCCCGACGGGTTCGACGTCGTGGTCCTCAACTCGGTGATCCACCACTTCCCGGGGCCCGGTTACCTGCGCCGCGCCCTGGAACGCGCCGTGAAGGCCTGCGCCGCCGGCGGCACCGTCTTCGTCGGCGACGTGCACAGCCTCCCGCTGCGCGAGGCCCTGCGCCTGTGCGTACTCGCCGGCAGGTCCCCCGGGGAGACGACCGCGGGCCGGGTCCGTGAACTGCTGGCCGAACAGGCCGCACAGGAGCGGGAACTCGTCATAGCACCGGCGTTCTTCCCCGCCTTCGCCGCCGAGCACGGTCTGGTGGCCGACATGCGGCTCAAACCCGGGGTGTGCGCCACGGAGATGAACCTCTTCCGCTACGACGTACGCCTGCGGCCCGCCGGAACACCCCTGATCGCCCCAGGATCCCACCCCACGGTGCCATGGGGCGGGCGGACGGCGGCCCGGCTCGTGGCCGATGCGGCGGGGAAGGGCGGGGCGGTCACCGTCACCGGCGTCCTCCATCCCGATCTCGCCCCGCCGGTCACCGCCCTGGGCGAGCTGCGCGGCCTCGACGCCGTCGCGCGTGTGGACGTCGGCGCGCTGCTGGACGACGCGCACGCGGCGGGAGAGGGCGGCGTCCGCCCCGGCGAACTGCGCGCGCTCGCCGCCGCGAACGGACTGGCCTGCTACTGCCTGCCGGCGGCGCGGGAGTCGGCCCGGTACGACGCCGTGCTGGCCCCCGAGGGGTCCGCTTCCGGGCCGGCGGCCGAGGCGGCCCCCCTCTCCGGCCGAGAACTGACCAACGTCCCCCGTCTCCAGTGACACCGCACGTACACCCGAGGAGTGACAACAGCATGGCACCCCAGGAAGAAACCGCCGCTCCGGCACCCGCAGCGCACAACGTGCTGAAGAACGTCGACGGAGCCGATATCGTCCTGGCGGCCGATTTCGGCACAGCGGGCCGCCCCTCCGCGACGTTCACGGAACTCGTCGCCCAGCTTTCCTCTCCCTTCACCTTCTGGGAGACGATGCCGCCCCCGCACGGGGAAGAGGCCGGAATGAGCGCCGCCCAGCACGTCGAACGCTGGATACGAGACGTGGAGAAAAGCGGCCGTACGGTCCGCGCGGTCATCGGATTCTGCAGCGGAAGCGTCTACGCCGCCGCGCTGGTCGAGGAATTGTCACGCCGGCAGGAAAAGCCGGGGCTCATTCTCATCGACCCCGACCTCGCCGAGCGCCACATGGTCATCGGACACTATGAGCGTTTCATGACGGCCCGCCTCTCGTCGGTGCTGCCGGCGCACGAGGTCGAAGCCGCCGTACGGGCCGGCCACGACGCCGACGAGTCGGCCGCCACCGCGCTCGAACTCGCCGCCGAGCTGGGCAAACTCTGCCTGCGCATCCTGCCCGACGCCTGCGAGCGCGGCGGCATGACCGGCGAACGCAGCCAGGAACTGGCCGAGATCTTCACCAGCTACCTGCACTGGCTCGCAGCGGGCAGCGAACTCGACGCCCGGCGGGTGTGGCGCGAGGCGACGGCCGTCAACTCGCGGTCGGAGGGTTTCGGGCTCGACGCCTTCCCCGAGGAGGAACGCGCCGGCCTCGTCGCCCGGGTCGTCGATTTCGACCTCCCGCACCTGGAACTCATGCGCACCCCCGAGGTGGCTGCACTCGTCGACGAGCTGCTCCAAACTGAGCAGCCCGCCGGGGGGTCTCTGTCCTAGCGTTCCAGAAAAGCGGACAAGGACGAACGGAAGGAATCCGGCTGCTGATGAGTACCTCGAACGCATCACCCGCAGAGAATGAAGAACGACGCGCCCAGATCGTGCCACCCGCCGCTCACCAGACGGAAATCGACGCGACCGGTCTGCTGCATTCCCAGAATGCCGGCGTGGTGGTCCAGAAGGTCGGCCAGCTCAAGTCGGAATTCCGCAACGAGGGCCGGATGTTCGCCCGCGAGGTGGCGAAACACGTCAACGCCCAGCAGGTGGGCAAGGCCACTGCCCTCGTCTACGAGGAGAGCTTCGGCTACGAGGACCGGATCCACTTCCTCATCCACCTGAAGTCCCTGGACACCTACTACGACATGGTCGAGATGGGCGACCGGGACCGGGCGTTCCGCGAGTCCATCGCCAAGGAACGCGTCCAGGCGGAAGGGGACGGCTCCGCCGGCGCGTGGGACCGGCTGTTCGTGGACGGCAGCATCCGCTCGAACGTCCTCCTGCCCTGGGCGGACCGCGCCGAGGAGCCGCTGAACTCCGCCAACGCCGGTATCGTGCTCCTGCGTTCGGCCAGGATCGGCCACGGATTCCTCGCCGAGGGCCGAGAGGCCGCCACGGAGATCGCCCGGACCGTGAACAAGCGGTTCGCCGGTGAGGCGTCCGCGGCCCTCTTCGACGAGGCGTTCGGGGACGCCGACCGCGTGCACTGGCTGCTGCACCTGAAGGACCTCACCGTCTACGGCCGGCTGCGCGAGGCGCTCACCGCCGAGGCCCGGCCCGGCACGTTCGTCGACGGCACGCTGACCGAGACCGCCCTCACGCCCCACCACTGGGGCCTGTACGCCACACGGCAGCAGCAGTCCCGTTAGACCCCCCGGACCAGCGGAGGTGGCACGATGACCGTGGTGTGGGCGTTCCCCGGCCAAGGGGCGCAGCGGGTGGGCATGGGGGCCGAGGTCCTCGACCGCTACCCCGATCTGGTCGGGCAGGCCGACCGGATCCTCGGGTACCCGATCCGGGAGGTGTGCCTGCACGGTGCCGCGCCCGGACTGAAGGACACCCGGTCGGTGCAGCCGGCGCTGTTCGTGGTCAACGCGCTCAGCTGGCTCGCCCTGCGGGAGGAGCGTCCGGCCCCCGACTATCTCGCGGGCCACAGTCTGGGCGAGTACGTCGCGCTGTTCGCCGCCGGGTGCTTCGACTTCGCCACGGGGGTCCGGCTCGTGCGGCGGCGCGGTGAACTGATGGGCCGCGCCGAGGGCGGGGGCATGCTCGCCGTCCTCGGCGCCGACCCCGACCGGCTCGCCGGCCTGCTGCTCGACGCGGGCATCGACGACGTCGACCCGGCCAACCGGAACTCGGCGAGCCAGGTGGTGCTCGCCGGGCCGCGCGACTCGCTGGACCGGGCGGCCCGGGCGGTACGGGACGCCCGGCTGGGACGGTGTGTCCCGCTCCAGGTCAGCGCACCCTTCCACTCCCGCTACATGGCCGCGGCGGCTGCCGAGTACGACTCCTTCCTCGCGACGGAGGACCTCGCCGACCCGCGGATCCCGGTCATCGCCAATGTCACCGCGCGGCCCTATCCACCGGGTCGTGTCCGGGAACTGCTGGCCCGTCAGGTGTCGTCGCCGGTGCGGTGGTGGGAGAGCATGAGCCACCTCGTCGAGGCGGGTGTGGGCGAGTTCACCGAGGTGGGTCCCGGCCGGGTCCTGACCGACCTGTGGACGGCGATCGTCAAGCACCCCGCCCCGCGCGCCGCGGCCACGGCTCCGTCGGCGGCTGTGCCCGTGTCCGTGCCGGTGCCGGGCCCTGCGCCCGTGTCCGGCGGTCCCGGGGCGGCCGCCCCACCCGCACCCGTATTCGCACCCACGCCCGCATCCGCACCCGCGACCGTGCAGGCCGGGCGGCTCGGGTCCGCGGAGTTCCGGGCCGACTACCGCCTGCGGCACGCGTACGTGGCCGGCTCGATGTACAAGGGCATCGCCTCCACCGACCTCGTGGTCCGTATGGGCCGCGCCGGGCTCATGGGTTTCTTCGGCTCCGGTGGCCTGACCACCGGCGAGATCGACGCCGCGATCCGGGACATCGGCGACCGGCTGGGGCCGGACGGGGTTTTCGGCGTCAACCTGCTGGCCACGCCCGACGCCCCGGCCGCGGAGCGCGAACTCGTCGAACTGCTCCTCAAACACGACGTCCGCCATGCCGAGGCCGCCGCGTTCACCGGGGTCACCGCGCCCGTCGTGCGCTTCCGCTTCGCCGGAGCGCACCGGGCGCCCGACGGCACCCCCACCGCCGTACGACATGTGCTGGCCAAGGTCTCGCGGCCCGAGGTCGCGACCGCGTTCATGAGCCCGCCGCCCCGCCGGCTGCTGGACTCGCTCGTCGCCGAGGGCGGCCTGAGCGCCGCCGAGGCCGAGATCGCGGCCGGGCTGCCGGTGGCCGGGGACATCTGCGTGGAGGCCGACTCGGGCGGCCACACCGACGCGGGCAGCCCCTACGCGCTCATGCCGGCCATGCTCCGGCTGCGGGACCGGATCATGGCGGAGCACCGCTATCCCCGCTCCGTGCGGGTGGGAGCGGCCGGAGGGCTCGGCGCGCCGGAGGCGGTCGCCGCGGCCTTCGTGCTCGGCGCCGACTTCGTGGTCACCGGTTCGGTCAACCAGTGCTCCCCGGAGGCCGGCACCTCCGACGCCGTCAAGGACCTGCTGGCGACCCTCGACGTGCAGGACACCGCCTACGCGCCGGCCGGTGACATGTTCGAACTCGGCGCGCGCGTCCAAGTGGTGCGCAAGGGAACCCTGTTCGCCGCGCGGGCCAACAAACTGCACCAGCTGTACCGCCGGTTCGAGAGCCTCGAAGAGATCGACGAGCCGACCCGCAGGACCCTCGAGGACCGCTACTTCCACCGCTCGTTCGACGACATCTGGGCCGAGACCCGCGGCTATCTGGGCCGTCTGCGCCCCGACGACCTGGCCCGGGCGGAGCGCAGCCCCAAGGCCAGGATGGCCCAGGTCTTCCGCTGGTACTTCGTGCACTCCACCCGGGCGGCCCTGGAGGGCGTGCGGGAGGAACAGGTCAATTACCAGATCCACTGCGGGCCGGCCCTGGGCGCCTTCAACCGCCTGGTCGCCGGCACCCCGCTGGAGGCGTGGCGCGACCGCCATGTCGACACCATCGCAGAGCTGCTGATGACCGGCGCCGCCGAACTGCTCGACGGTTCCCTGCGCGCCTGGTCCCTTGCCACTCCGGGAGACTGACGTGAGGGAAGACGAACTGGCCGAACGGCTGCTGCGCGTCCTCGCGGAGGTGATCCCCGGCCAGGACACCGGCGCGGACCCGGCCCGGCCCCCCGCGCCGGCCCTCGGACCGGACCTCGCGCTGCGCGGGCTGGGCCTGGAGTCCCTGGCACTGACCCGCCTGTGGTTCCGGCTCCGCCAGGAGTTCGGGGTGGACATACCGGTCTCCTGGCTGCGTACCTGCGAAACCCCCGCGGAGCTGCAGGAAAGAATCACGGAAGAGGCCGCCGTGGCCGGCCCGCCCGAGCCCGGCCGCGCCACCGCCGAAGCCGGCCCGCCCGCGGCGGCCGCGGCGGACGGCGGAGCCGGTGACCGGTACGCGCCGTTCCCCCTGACCGACCTCCAGCAGGCGTACCTCGTCGCCAAGGACCCGCAGCTCGGCGACGACACGATCGGCTGCCACGTCTACCGCGAGTTCGAGGTGGCCGGCCTCGACGTGGCGGCGCTCCAGGACGCCTGGCACCGGGTCGTACGGCACCACGACATGCTGCGAGCGGTCATCACCCCGGACGGCCGCCAGCGCGTCCAGGAGCCGGAGAGCGTCGAGCAGGCCCCGCTCGCCGTGGGCGGCATCGCCGCGGCCCCCGAGGTCCGCACACGCCTCTCGCACCGCCGGTACGCGCCCGGAGACTGGCCCATGCACACGGTGGAGGTCTCGCACGATCCGGGCGGGCGGTCCCTCGTCCACCTCAGCATCGACGTCCTGCTCACCGACGGCCACGGCCTCGGTGTCATCCTCGACGACTGGTGGCGCTGCTACCGGGACCCGGCCCACGAACCGGCCGCCCCGGCCCTGACCGTACGGGACTGTGTGCTGGACCTCGCCGCCCAGCAGCGCACCCCCGCCCACCGCGCGCACCTCGACCACTGGACCGAGCGGCTCGCGGGACTGCCGGACGGCCCGCCGGTGACCGGTGACCCGGTCCGCGGGCCGGTCGTACGCACCGCGCTCGACGGACGCGTCGGCCGTGCGCAGTGGCAGGCGATCGGGCGGCTGGCCGCCGACTGGGAGGTGTCACCGACCGCGCTGGTCCTCACCGTGTTCGCCGAGTCCTTCGGCCGGCAGCGCCACGCCGGACCGCTGTCGCTGGTGCTCACCACCAACCACCGCTCCCGGCTGCCCGCCGAGGCGGAGGACCTGGTCGGCCCCTTCACCTCCAGTCTCGTGCTGCCCCTGCCGAACACCCTCGACAATCCGCTGCGCGAAGCCGCGCGGGACGTCCACGGAAGGCTCTGGGAAGGACTGGACCACGCCGCCGTCTCCGGCGTCCGCGCCCTGCGCGCCCTGCGGGCCGAGGACCGTACGGCGCCGGTGCCGAGCCTGCCCGTCGTGTTCACGAGCCTGCTCGGAACCGGCCGGCCCGGCGCCGACGGCTTCGCCGGCGACGTCGCCTTCGCCATGAGCCAGACGTCCGGTGTCGCCCTCGACCACCAGATGTGGGAGCGGGACGGTGAACTCCGCATCCGCTGGGACGTCGTGACCGGACGCTTCGCCCCCGGTGAGGCGGACGACCTGTTCGCGGGCTTCCTCAACTCGCTGCACGCGCTGAGCGACCGGCCCGCCGGGCACCGTGCGATGAACGAACTGCAACAGGCCTACTTCGTCCCCCGGGCCATCACCCCGCCGGGGGAGTGGGACGGCTGCCAGGTCTACCACTCCTTCGACGTCGACGGCCTCGACCCGCAGCGTCTCGCCACGGCCTGGCAGCGCCTGATCGCCGCGTACGACGTCCTGCGGACCGTCGTCACCCACGACGGCCGGCTCGCCGTCTCCCCTCATGTGCCGGACCACGTCGCCGTCCCCGTCCAGGACCTCACCGGTGCCGACGACGCCGAGGAACGTCTGGCCGCCCTGCGGCAGCGCATGGCCGGCCGGGCGTTCCCGCTGGGCAGGGGCCCGCACTGGGACCTGAAGGTCACCCTCCGCTCCGGCCGCGCCACCGTCCACCTCACGACCGACCTGACCGTGCTCGACGGGCGCAGCATCCACTTCCTCGTACGCGAACTCTTCCGCCTCTACGCCGAGCCCGACGCCGTGCCCGTCACGCCCGCCCCCCGTACCGAGTACGAGGCCGCGCAGAAGGAACTCCGCGGCACCCCCCGGCAACAGGAGCAGCTCGGCCACTGGCGCCGGCGGGTCGCGGCGCTGCACCCCGGGCCCGCCGTGGAGCCCGCGGGCCGTGACCGTGCCCGCCGCCGCCTCGAAGGCACGGTCACCGGCTGGCGCGCCGTACGCAGGCGGGCGGAGGAAGCGGGCCTGAGCCCCGACGACCTGCTCGCGGCCGCCTGCGCCGAGGCACTCGCCGAGCACTACCCGGCCCCCTTCAGCCTGCCCGTGGTGCGCTGGACCGAGCAGTCGGCGCGCTACCGGCCCGGTGAGTTCACGGCGCTCAGCTGGGTGACCCGCGAGGACCGCGAGCTCGGACTGTGGGAGCAGGCGGCCGCGTTCCGCCAGGTCCTGAACGGGGACCTCGGCGCCGACGACGTGAGCGGCCTGGGCGAACTGCGCCGCCGCGTGATGCGGGAACGGCGTGACGGCTCCTTCGAACTGCCGGTCGTCTACACCGGTCTGCTGGACCTCTCCGCACAGCAGCTCCCGGACGGCGTGCGCCTGGGACCGTGGCTGACCTGCACGCCGGACGTCGCCCTGGACTGCATCGCGATCGACGAGGGCGACATGCTGCGGTTCTACTGGGACGCCACCGCCTCCCGGTTCCCCGAAGGGCGCCTGGAGGCCATGTTCGCCCGCTACCGCCGGACCCTGGAGAGCCTGACCGCGCACCCCGCCCACGGCCACGGGACCGACATCCCGTTCCCCGCCGACCGCCGGGCCCACACCCTGTTCGAGGAGCAGGCGGCGGCGCGCCCCGACGCGATCGCCGTACGCTGGGCCGGCGGCACCATGACGTACGGCGAGCTGAACCGCTGGGCCAACCGGATCGCCTGGTCCCTGCGGGAGCGGGGCGTGGGTCCGGGCATCCCGGTGGGCATCAGCGTGCGCCGCGGCCCCGCGATGGCCGCCGCCGTCCACGGGGTGCTCAAGGCCGGCGGGTTCTACGTCCCGCTCGAACCGTCCCTGCCCCGGGCCCGCGCGGCGGCGATCATCGACGAGGCGCGGCTCGAGACCGTGCTCGGCGACGAGCGCGGCGGCGTCCCGGTACCGGACGGCGTCACCCTGCTCCCCGTCGGGGCTCCCGGCCGGCCCGAGCACGACCCGGAGCCGGCAGGCTCCGTCGACGACCTCGCCTACGTCATCTACACCTCCGGCAGCACCGGCGCGCCCAAGGGTGTCGAGGTCTCCCACCGGCCGCTGCTCAACCTGCTGAACTGGTGCCGGCGCACCCACGGGTTCGGTCCCGAGGACGTCGGGCTGTGCGTGACCTCGCTCGGCTTCGACCTCTCCGTCTTCGACATCCTGGGCCTGCTCGGACACGGCGCCTCGCTCTACATCGCCGACGAGGCCGAACAGCACGACCCGCATCTGCTGCTCGACGTACTGCTGCGCGAACCGGTCACCTTCTGGAACTCGGCCCCCACCACGCTGGGGCAGCTGGCCCCGCTGTTCCCCGGCCGGAAGGGGGAGCCCGGCACGGAGACCCTGCGGCTGGTCTACCTCAGCGGCGACTACACGCCGCTGCCGCTGCCCGACGAGGTGCGCGCCCTGTTCCCCGGGGCCCGGATCGTCAGCCTCGGCGGAGCGACCGAGGCGACGGTGTGGTCGAACTGGTTCGAGATCGGCGAAGTCGACCCGTCCTGGCGGAGCATCCCTTACGGACGGCCCATCGACAACGCCCGCTACTACATCCTCGACGAGGACCTGCGGCCGTGCCCGGCGGGCGTGGAGGGCGACCTGTTCATCGGGGGCGACTGCCTGAGCCTCGGCTACCACCGGCGGCCCGAACTCACCGCGGAACGGTTCGTCGACGACCCGTTCCACGAACGCGACGGCGCCCGCATGTACCGCACCGGTGACCGGGCGAGCTTCTTCCCCGACGGGGTGATCGCGTTCCACGGGCGCGCGGACGACCAGGTCAAGATCCGCGGCTTCCGCGTCGAACTCGCCGAGGTGGAGCACGGGTTGCGCAGTCACCCGGGCGTCAGGGACGCCGTCGTGCTGGCCCGCCCCGACCGTACCGGGGACCGCAAACTGGTCGCCTACCTGGTCCCGTCCGACACGGGCCCGGCACCGGCCGTCGGCGCGCTGCGGCGGCACGCCGCGAAGACGCTGCCCGACTACATGGTCCCCAACGTGGTGGCGTTCGTGGACACCTTCCCCGCCACCTCCAACGGCAAGCTGGACCGCGACGCGCTGCCGTGGCCGGTGGAACCGGGCACCTTCCACACCATGGCTCCCGCCCCGGGGCAGGAAAGCGGCGCGGCGAAACCGGAAGCGGCGGGAACGCCGGACCACGAGCCCGCCGCCGGCACCGGGCCCGGCGGGCCGGACGCGGCGCAGCTCACCGGCGAACTCGCCGAGATCTTCGCCGGTCTGCTGGACATGTCCGCCATCGACACCACGGCCGACATCTGGGACCAGGGCGCGACCTCGTTCACGATGGTCCAGGTCTCGGGCGTCCTCCAGGAGCGGTACGGGTGGCGCGTGCCGGTCTCCGCGCTGCTCACGGACCCCACCGTGGCCGGAATGGCCGAGGCGGTGGCGCGAGCGGCCGGCTCCGGCTCTGCCGTACCCGCTTCCGAGACAGGCTCCGGCTCCGCGACCGGGTCCGGTCCGGCGCCGCTGTCTGCTCCGGCGACCGGTGCCGCTCCCGCGCCGGTGGTGCACGAGGCCCCTTCCGTACCGGCCATGAGCGGTGACGCCGGGGCGCGGCATCCGGGGACCGGGGCCGAGGGGCCCGGCGAGGTGGACTTCTTCTCCGCCGAGGAGCGCACCGCCTTCAAACAGGCCCGGTGGGACCTCAGACGTCCCGCGGCCGGCAGCCCGGTGATCGGCCTGGCCGCGGCGGACGTGGCCGAGCAGCACTTCCTCCGGAGGCGGAGCCGACGGGAGTTCGGCGGCGGACCCGTGCCGCACGAGGACTTCGGGCGGATGCTCGGCCTGCTGTGCGAGCGGCGGGCATCCGGCCGCACCCGGCGCCTGTACCCCTCCGCCGGGGACACCTACTCGGTCCAGGTCTACGTCCACGTACGGCCCGGCGGTGTGGAAGGCATCCCCGCCGGCCTGTACTACCACCATCCTGTCGAGCACGCGCTGCACCTCGTCGACCCGTCGCCGCGACTGGACCGGTCGGCGCACTTCGTCTACAACCGGCCGGTGTTCGACGGCGCGGCCTTCGAGCTCTACCTCTTCGGCACGGCCGACGCCGTCGAGCCGCTGTACGGGGCCGACTCGGAGCGCTTCCAGCTGCTGGAGGCCGGATACCTCGGCCAGCTCCTGCTGACGGCCCAGACGCAGACCGGTGTGGGCCTGTGCCCGATCGGCACACTCGCACTGGACGCCGTGCGCGAGCGTCTGGGGCTGGGCGAGCGCCATCGCTTCCTGCAGGCGTTCCTCGGCGGGCCGCTCACCGGCGACCGGGCCGGTGCGGACTCCGACGGCCCGCTCGCGCTCTTCACGGGGACCCCGGCCGAGAACACCGTGACCGGCCCGGGGGCCGTCCACGCCCGCACCGACGGGGACGGTGACCGGGGGGTCGTGGTCGTCGGCGCGGCGGGACGCTTCCCCGGCGCGGACGATCTCGGTGCCTACTGGCACAACCTCAGCCGTGGCGTACGTTCGCTCACCGCCGTTCCCGAGGGACGCAGGGCGCAGTTCACCGACGCCGCGCCCGCCGGCGGCTACCTCGCCGACATCGACACCTTCGACAGCCTCCTCTTCCGGGTCGCCCCGGCGGAGGCGGCCGCGCTGGATCCGCAACTGCGGCTGCTCCTGCACACCGTCTGGGAGTGTCTCGACGACGCGGGACACACACCGGCGTCTCTGGTCCGGGGCGGCCGGGTGGGCGTCTTCCTGGGCGCCATGTGGCAGGACTACCAGCACGTCGGTGCCGACCGTGCCAGGGCCGGCGAACCGGCGGCCATCTCCGCCACCGCGTCGGAGTCGGCGAACAGGCTCTCCCACTTCCTCGGCTTCGAGGGGCCGAGCCTGGCCGTCGACACGTCCTGCTCCTCGTCGCTGACCGCCTTCCACCTGGCGGTGGAGAGCCTGCGCCGCGGCGAGTGCGAGTCGGCGGTGGTCGCGGCGGCCAACCTGTTCACCCACCCCTACCATGTGCGCCTGCTGGCCGACCTCGGCCTGCTGGCCGACCGGCTGCCCACCGGGGCCTTCGACGACAGCACGCCCGGCTGGTCGCCCGGCGAGGGCGTCGCCGCCGTCCTGCTGCGCACCGCGCCCGCCGCCGACCGCGACGGGGACACACCCGTGGCGGTGGTCGAGGCCACCCGCTCCGGCCACCTGGGCGGGGCGGGCCGGTTCGCCACCCCGCAGGCGGCCGCGCTGGAGCGGTCCGTGCGGGACACCCTCGCCGCCGCCGGCGTCGCGCCCGCCGACGTGGACTACGTGGAGTGCGCGGCTGCCGGCGCCCTGCTCGCCGACGCGGCGGAGATCGAGGCCCTGGGAGAGGTCTTCGACGATCCCTCACGCCCGGTGCCCGTGGGCACCGTCAAGCCGAACATCGGGCATCTGGAGGCGGCCGCGGGTCTGTCCCAACTCGTCAAGGTGCTGCTGCAGTTCCGCCACGGCCAGACGGCACCCACCCTGTTCGGCGGGACGGCCGGAGCCGACTGGCCCAAGGGACTGTGCCGCTCGGACCACCTCGCCTTCTGGCCGGGCGGGGAACCCGCGCGTGCGCTGGTCAACGCGGTGGGCGCGACCGGATCGTACGGCCATGCCCTGCTGCGTGCCGCGGTGCCGCCGCACGGCGGCCAGCAGGTGCAGGATCGTGTTGGTGGAGCCGCCCATGGCGATGTCGAGCGCCATGGCGTTCTCGAAGGCCT
>NZ_JBSFUB010000034.1:0-68094 GCF_053591575.1 Streptomyces altiplanensis
TCGCCGGGCCTGCGGACGGTGGAGGTTCTGGTCGCCGTTCATACCTGAGCACGTGCCCCGGCCGCCGCCCGTTAACCAGGGAAGGAAAACCCCGCCGAGTACCCCCCACGCCCTCATGTAGTCACCCGGAAAACGGAGAACCGGACGCGAGGCAGTTCCCGCAGGACCGGCACGGCTCGCACGGCTCACGGACAACACCGGCCGCGCCGTGGACAGCACAGTGGCGGCACCTGATCGCTGTACGAGTGAGCCGTGCGCCGCGCACCCGGCACTCGGGGTCCTGACCTTCGTATCGTTCTGGCGTGTTCGACGGCCACCCGCACCGTCCACGAGGTCCGGCCGCTCCTGGCGGCCCGTGGATTCGCCGTCACCGGCCACCCCGGCCTGCGCCTTCGTACCCCGGCGGACGTCTTCGCGTACGCGGCGGCCGAAGGTGTCGAGCTGCGCGTCGACGGCACGGAAGTCCAGGTACGCCGCCCACGGGCCGACAATCCCGGCCTCCGCGCCTTCGTCTCGGGCAAGAAAAATGAAGAAGACGCACACCGAGAAAGCCACCCTCATCACCGACGGGAAGGGCCACCCACTCGCGATCAACCGATTGCCATATGTGCAGCAGGAGAGCCTGGACTCGCACGCCTGTCCGATGGGGGATCACCTAGGGTGTGCGGCATGACATTGCAGCTTGTTCAGGTGAACTTCAAGGCCCGGGACGACTCGGCGCTCGGCCGGTTCTGGGCTGAGGTGCTCGGCTGGGGTGTTTCCAGCGAAGGGCCCGGCGTCACCAACCTGGAACCCGTGGGCTTCGACTGGCCGGACCCGTCCGCCGTCTGCGTCGATCTCGTCCGCGTCCCGGATCCGGAGACGGTGAAGTACCGCGTGCACATCGAGCTCGCCACCACCTCCGACGCCCATCAGGCGGAGTTGGTCGCACGTCTGAAGGAGCTCGGGGCGACGCCCGTCGATGTGGGCCGGGGCGACGCGCCGTGGACGGTGATGGCCGACCCGGAGGGCAACGTGTTCAGCGTCCTGGAGCCCCGGGAGCTCTACCGGGACACCGGGCCGGTAGCCGCCGTGGTCGTCGACTGCGCAGACCCACGGGCCATGACCCGGTTCTGGGGCGAGGCGATCGACTGGACCGTCCACGAGCTGACCGACGACCGCGCTCTGCTGCGCTCCGTCAAGGGCGTCGGGCCGTATCTGGAGTTCCGTCGCACGCCCGACGACGAGGTCGTATGGAACCGCATCCATCTCGACGTGATGTCCGACCCCGTCGAGGATCAGGCGAAGGAGGTCGCCCGGCTCGAAGACCTCGGCGCGGTACGGACCGACGTGGGTCAGGGGGACGTCTCCTGGGTCGTCCTGGCCGACCCGGCGGGCAACGAGTTCTGCGTCCTCGGCCGGGGCTGACGCGCGACTCCGTCCGCTCCCTCGCCGCGGTGCGGCAGTCCGCGGCGCCGGGCCCCGCCCTCCCCGCTCATTCACTCCAGCCTCGCCGAGACCAGACGCCTGATCACCCGCCTCACCCACCGCCGGCCGCATCAGTCACTACGAACAACGCGGACACAGCCCACGAAACCAACTGAACGTCAGCGCAAGCACTGTTGCGGTACCAGGCCCTGACGGGCCGGAGTACGCGCCGTTCCGCGGCTGGTTCCGGGGCCGGAACACGACGATTGGGCGGTCCGGTGCCAGGCAGAGGCGGCCCGGCCCCGCGGACCTGGCGGAACTGCCCCAGCGGCTCGCGCTCCGCCGGACGCTACTCGGTGCGCAGCGCCACGGCCGTACGCGCCCTGGCCGCCCAGCCGGCCGGGGCCAGCGCGCCCAGCATCGCGATCACGACCCCGCCCAGCCCCAGCAGGAGCAGCTGAACAGGCTCGTACACATCGAGGACCGGCGACGGCAGACTGGTGCCCACGGCACGCCCCATCACCGGCATGACGAGGCCGTGCAGCGCGTACCCCGCCGGCACGCCGATCAGTCCGCCGATCACACCGATCACGGCCACCGAGGCGAGCACGAGGCTCATGGTCTGCCGCGGCGACATGCCGATCGCCTTGCAGACGCCCAGGTCGTGGATGCGTTCCCGGGTGTCCAGGACCACGGAGTTGAGTATGCCGAGGCCGGCCACGGCGACCAGCATCAGGGTGAGCAGCACCGCCATCGCGGACATGATGAGGATGACGCCCTCCTGCCCCGAGGGGGCGTTGGCCGTGGCGTCGCCGCCCAGCGGCTGTACGACCGCGGCGATCTTCCGGGCGTACTCGTCGGCGGAGACGCCGGACTTCGTCTCGACGAAGAAGGCACTGGGTTCGGCCGATGCGAAGTCGGCCATGTCCGCGTGGATCTCCAGTTCGCTGCCCGAGGTGTCGAAGGACTCGCCCACGATCCGCAGGTTCGCGGTCTCCTTCTCGTAGGTCACCCGCGCCGTGTCACCGACCTTGGTGCTGGTCCGTTCCAGGAAGCGCGTGGGCACCACGGCCTGCCCCGTACCGGTGATCCAGTGCCCGGAGAGCATCTCGTAGCTGCCGGAGCGCGCGTCGCCCTCATAGAGGCTGGCCCGAACCGATCCGGAGATCCCGGCCACGGCGACCTCGGTCCGGGCCTTGCCGTAGTACGACCCCGTGCCCGCCTGCGACGTGATGGCAGACCGCACCTTCGCCGGGTCGGCGACCTCGGGTCCGGCTACGGGTGAGGGGCTTGGCGCGCTGCCGCCCGCGGGGGACGTGCTTGCCGCGCTGCCCCCCGCGGGAGGAGGCGGAGGGGGAGCTACGTTGTTCAGCCTGGTGGTCGTGACCGTCACCGCGGCACGGCTGTCGGGGTCCTGCGAGGCGCCAATCTCGGTCAGGGACGAGGTCAGCCCCACCGCGAAGGTTGCCGCGACCGTACCGAACGCCACCGCGAGCAGCATCGCGAGCGTACGGACCGGATGCGTGAAGGGGGTGGCGAGACCGTAGGTCACCGGGCGCGGCAGCGGCAGCAGCCCCGTCGCCCGGTGCGCCCACTGGCCGCGCCCCGTGCGCGGCGACCGGCCGACCGCGATGGCCTCGATCGTACGCAGCCTTCCGGCCCGCAGTGCGGGGACCAGCGCCGCGAGCCCCACGATGACCAGGGCGGCGGCCGGCACCGTGACGTCCACCCACCAGGCCACCGCAAGAGAGACGGTTCCGTACAACGCCCCGGTGTCCGCCAGCAGCGGCACTGCCAGGAGGTTTCCCAGGACGACCCCCAGGGCGATGCCGGCACCGGCCGGAATCAGCGCCTGGGCCACGTAGGCGCGTACGACCTCGCGTGGAGTGAAGCCGATGGCCTTGAGAATGCCGATTCTGCGCCGGCTGGTGCCGACCGCCCCACTGATCACACCACTGACGATGATCACCGACATCACGATGCCGAGCACGCCGAACGCCATCACGAACGGGACGGTCGCCGCCGCGCCCTGATCAGCGGCGCGCTTGGTGTCCAGCCAGGACTGGGTGCCCAGCAGCGCCCCGGGCTCCACTGAGGCGGCGATCTTCTTCCGGCTGGCGAGGATCTGCTCCTTCGTGCTCGCGGAGTCGAAGCGGTAGAGCATCTGACGCGTGACCGGGCTGCCCTCCGACGCCAGCGCGTCGACCTGTGCGGGGGTCGCCCAGGCGTCGGCGGTCCGGCCGGCCGACACGGCGAAGCCGACGATCGAAAGGACTGGGGCGTTCTCGGAGTCCGAGGCCCTCAAGGTGGCGCCGATCCCGATGGCGGGCCCCTCGAACGACGCGGCGAGCACGATTTCGCCCTGCTTCCGTGCCCACCGGCCGGACTTCAGATCCACGCGGTCCACGTCGCCGTCCGGACCGGACCGCCCTACCAGGGTCAGCGCCGGCAGGGGGAAGTCCGTCCGATCCACCGGGCGCAGCGCCGTGGACGGGTACGGTCCCGCGCTCGCGGTGACGCCGGCCAGTTTCCCGGTCTCCGCCAGCTGCGCCGCACTCGCCCTGGCCGGATCGAACTGGGCGGTGATGTGCGCACCCTGCTGTTCCCCGAAGGCGCGGTCGAAGGGCGCGGCCGCGGCGACCATCAGCGACCCGGCTACCACGGCCGACGCCACGGCCATCATCGTGGCCACGGCGATCACCACGGTCTGCACCCGCCGCCGGCCCACCCCGGAGCGTACGACCCGGCCCATCGCGCCGGTACCGAACAGGCTCATCGGACGGCCTGCGCGGACGAGTCGAGGGCGACGTGACCGTCGACCAGGTGAATCGTGCGGCTCGCGCATTCCTCCGCCAGCGTCAGGTCGTGCGTCACCAGCACGATGGTCTGTCCGGCACGGTGCAGATCCATCAGCAGATCGCGGACGTCGTGTCCCGAGGCGGTGTCGAGCGCACCGGTGGGCTCGTCGGCGAGCAGCAGCGCGGGCCGGTTGACCAACGCCCGGGCGACCGCGACCCGCTGGCGTTCCCCTCCGGACAGCCGGCCCGGGTAGGCGCGGGCATGCCTCTGGATCCCCAGCATCTCCATGAGCTCACCCGCGCGGGCCGCGGCCTTGCGCCGGCCGGTCCCGGTCAGCTGGGCCGGGAGCTGGATGTTGTCGGTGACGGTGAGGTCGTCGAGAAGATTGAAGAACTGGAAGACCATGCCGATGTACTCGCGACGGAACGTGGCGAGGGTGTGCTCACTCAGCTGGTCGATCCGTCGCCCGGCCACGATCACGGCGCCGTCGGTCGGCTTGTCCAGACCGGCGACGAGGTTCAGCAGCGTGGACTTGCCGCTGCCGGAAGGGCCCGTGACGGCAAGGGCCTCACCCTTGGCGACGCCGAGCGTGAGCGGCCCCAGCGCCGGTGTGCCGGCGCTGTCGTAACGCTTCGCCACACCCTCCAGTTCGATCACCTGATGCATACGAGTTGTCCGTCCTTACGGTCGCGGGAGGCACATGCCGTTGCCGGTCCCGTGAACCTAGGGGCGGCCGCGCAGGGGCGCGTCGGCCGCGGAACCGACATCAGGCCGTCCCCGCGGAGGATTCGGCGGCGGAGTCCTACCTGAGAAGTAGTCCTCCGGGGCAACGCCCTGGCCGGACGGGCGGACGCGGGCCGGGCGGAGAGCGCAGCACAATGTGCGGATGGAGACGGAAGGCCGGCGCGGCCGGCACCAGCAGCTCATCGACGCGCTACGCCCGGAGGCGAAGGCCGCCCCGCTGTCCCGGCGAGCGGTGCGCGCCGATGTGGTGCTGGCGGTCGTACTGACCGTCGTCGCCCTGTTCGTGGCGGTGCGCTATCCCGGCGAAGGGCCGGTGAACATCAACCCCCCTACGGTGGACACCGGGACCGGGGTCCCGACCCCGCCCTCGCCGCCCGGCCCTGGTCAGGCGCCCGTGGAGGAAGAACCCTCCTCCGTGCCCTGGGCCCTGGTCGTCCTGGCGACGCTGCCACTGGCAGCCCGGCGCCGGTATCCGCTGACCCTGTTCGTGGTGGTGCTGGGCGCGGCACTGGCCATCGGCGGCTCCGCCTCCTGGATCACCGTCCTGGCCTGTGTCATCGGTGCCTACAGCGCCGTCGTGTACAGCCGTTACCGGATAACGGCGATCGCCGTCCTGGTGATCGCCGCCGCGCTGTCCGGTTTCGCTTTCCGCGACGCGGAACCCGTGCTCCCCGGATGGTCCAGCCCGGGATTCGTGCTCCTGGTGGCCGGGATGCTGGCCAGCCTCGTCCGCTTCCTGCACCTGCGACTGGCCTCCAGCCGGGACCGGATCACAGCACTGCGGTCGGCTCAGGAGGAGGCCACGCGCCGCGCCGTCGAGGAGGAGCGTGCCCGCATCGCCGCCGAACTGCACGACGTGGTGACCCACAATGTGAGCGTGATGGTGATCCAGGCCGGTGCGGCCCGCAAAGTGATGGACGTGATGCCCGAGCAGTCGAAGGAGGCACTGCTGGCCGTCGAGGCGGGCGGCCGGGCCGCCATGGCCGAACTGCGCCATGTGATGGGCCTGTTGACCGCCCCGGATTACGAGAGGCCCGACGGCCTGGAGCCCCAGCCCGGGCTCGCGCAGCTCGACGCGCTCGTCGCACGCGTACGCGCCGCCGGTACGCCCGTGAGCGCCGGGGTGTCACTGCCGCCGGGCCCGCTGCCACCGGGGGTGGACCTCGCGGCGTATCGCGTCGTACAGGAGGCTCTGACCAACACGGTCAAACACGCGCGCGGCGCGCGGGCGTCCGTCGCCGTCGGTTACACCGACGACTGTCTGGAGATCGAGGTCACGGACACCGGCGGCGTCAAGGGTTCCCCGCCGGTGGAGAGCAACGGCCGTGGCCACCTGGGGCTGCGCGAACGGTTGGCCGTCTACCGGGGCGAGCTGACGGCCGGGCCGACGGACACCGGCGGCTACCGGGTCACGGCCCGTATCCCACGGAGCACCGTATGAACATGAAGCAACCACCGCTGCGCGCCGTCATCGCCGACGACCAAGCCCTCGTACGCACCGGTTTCAAGATGATCCTGGCCGCGGACGGCATCGAAGTGACGGCCGAGGCGGCCGACGGGGCCGAGGCTGTCGCAGCGGTCCGCCGCACGCGGCCCGACGTCGTCCTCATGGACATCCGGATGCCGGAGATGGACGGCATCGAGGCCACCAGGCGCATCATCGGCGACGCCGGCCCGGACGGACCGCGGGTCATCATCCTCACCACATACGACCTCGACCACTACGTCTACGCCGCGCTCACGGCCGGCGCCAGCGGCTTCCTGCTCAAGGACGTCACCCCCGAGCACCTGGTCTGCGCCCTACGCCTCGTGCGGACCGGTGACGCCCTCCTCGCGCCCACGATCACCCGCCGGCTGATCGAGCGCTTCGCCCCTCACGACGAACCGCAGACCATCGCCCCGCACCGCGATCTGTCCGGCCTGACCCCGCGCGAGCTCGAGGTGCTCCGCCTGCTCGCGACGGGCCTCAGCAATGCCGAACTCGCCTCCCGGCTGTTCCTCAGCCCGACCACGGTCAAGAGCCACGTCGGCCGCATCCTGTCGAAGCTGGACCTGCGCGACCGGGTCCAGGCCGTCGTCTTCGCATACGAGACGGGGCTGATCGCCCCGGGCGGGGACGTCTAGCGTCTGTCGCCAGCTGATCTCCGATCGCAGATCACGGTCGGGTGATGAGCCGCCATGAACTGGACTTTCCCCGTGATGCTGCACGCTCGTTCTTTGCGCCGCGAGGCCGTGCTCCTGCTTGTGTCGCTGCCGGATCTCCAGCGGGGTGAGGCGCCCCCGGGCCGGATGCTTCCGCAGCCGTCTGCGGTCGCAGAAGGTCTCGGTGAAGGTGAAGATCTCCGTGCGGGCGGTGGTCCGGCCGGGCCAGCGGCGGGTTCCGGTCTCCTCTTTGATTTGAGCAGTGCGAAGAAACTCTCGGCGGCGGCGTTGTCCTGGCACGATCCGGTTCGCCCTGTGCTCTGCCGCAGTCCCGACTTGCTTGTTTCCCGGCGGAGTTCATCAGAGGTGTACTCCGGTCCGCGATCGGAAGGTGTGATGAGGGGTCGGCGAACGTGCCCGGGGGCCGGGGGGCTGCCCGACGGTGAAGTCCGCCCCGGAACCGGCAGGCCGGACCGAAGGAACGCTCGACAGGAACCACGCCCCCGGGGCACGGCCCCGTACCTGCTGAACTCCGTGTACGGGCTGAGAGCCCTGGGCGCGGCTTCGGACCGCCGCGGCCCCTGTCCGGCATCGCCGACAGGATCCCGCCGGTTCTGCGGGCGGCGGCTTCGGCCGGTGGGAGTTCCGGCCGCGCACTGCTCGGAGCAGCGTCCACGTGTCTGTCATGGTGGCCGCGGGCACAGCCGCCCCCGCAACTATGGTGTCCCGCCACATGTGACACTGACCTGCGCGTTCCTACGGTGTGGCGACACGGAAACGTCCCCGCCAACTGTCCGGAAGTGGTACTCATGGCCGCCCCAGCATCCGCCCCACCAGCGCCCAGTTCCCTCAAGCGCATCGTCGCCGCGAGCCTCATCGGGACCACAATCGAGTGGTACGACTTCTTTCTCTACGGGTCAGCTGCCGCGCTGGTCTTCAACAAGCTCTTCTTTCCCGACTCCGACCCTCTCGTCGGAACCCTGCTGGCCTTCCTGACCTACGCGGTCGGCTTCGCCGCCAGGCCGCTCGGAGCTCTTGTCTTCGGGCATTACGGTGACCGGCTCGGCCGTAAGAAGCTGCTGGTGCTGAGCCTGCTGCTGATGGGCGGTGCCACCTTCGCCATCGGTCTGCTACCGACGCACGCCTCGATCGGCTCCGTCGCGCCCGTCCTGCTCACCGTGCTGCGGCTCGTCCAGGGCTTCGCGCTCGGTGGCGAGTGGGGCGGGGCGGTGCTGCTGGTGTCGGAGCACGGCGACGCCAAGCGGCGTGGGTTCTGGGCTTCCTGGCCGCAGACCGGGGCGCCCGCCGGGCAACTGCTCGCCACCGGGGTGCTGTCCGCGCTGACCGCGCTGCTGTCGGAGTCCGCCTTCCTCGCATGGGGCTGGCGCATACCGTTCCTGCTGTCGGGCGTACTCGTGATCGTCGGTCTGTGGATTCGTCTCTCTGTCGATGAATCCCCTGTCTTCAAGGCCGCGCTGGCCCAGGCGGAGGCCCGCAAGAGCGCCTCCGCCGCCACCGAGAAGATGCCGCTGGTCGCCGTCCTCCGTCACCACTGGCGCGATGTGCTGATCGCGATGGGCGCCCGTATGGCGGAGAACATCAGCTACTACGTCATCACCGCCTTCATCCTCGTCTACGCGACGACGAAGGCGGATCTGAGCAAGCAGACGGCGCTCAACGCGGTACTGATCGCATCGGCCGTCCACTTCGCCGTGATCCCTGTCTGGGGCGCCCTGTCGGACCGGTTCGGGCGCAGGCCCGTCTACCTGCTCGGTGCGGTCGGGATCGGGCTCTGGATGTTCCCGTTCTTCATGCTCATCGACTCCAGCAGCTTCGGGAGCCTTCTCCTCGCCGTCACGGTCGGGCTCGTCTTCCACGGGGCGATGTACGCGCCGCAGGCCGCCTTCTTCTCGGAGATGTTCGCGACCCGGATGCGCTACTCCGGCGCCTCGATCGGCGCGCAGTTCTCCTCGGTCGCGGCCGGCGCCCCGGCGCCGCTGATCGCCACCGCCCTCCTCAACGACTACGGCAGCTCCACACCGATCGCCCTGTACGTCATCGCCGCCGCGCTCCTCACAGTGGTCGCGGTCGGATGCGCGAAGGAGACCCGGCACCGGGATCTGGCGGACATCGAGGCCGGGTCGGGCAAGGGAGAGGAAGGCCCCGCCGTACGGGCCGCCGGCGCCCGTACCGTCTGAGCGGACGCGAGCCGAGCGGACGCGAGCCGAGCGGACGCGAGCGGCAGAGGAACAGCCACGCGCGGGAACGGTCTTCGGACGTTCCCGCGCGTGGCTGTCAGCGCGTGATCGCCGACAACAGCCCGTGCAGCCGCAGCGCCAGCTGCACCTCCAGCGCCCGCTCCGGCGACTGCCAGTCCGCCCCCAGCAGCCTGCCGATGCGCTCCAGGCGCTGCGCCACCGTGTTGACGTGGACGTGCAGTTCGTCCTTCGTACGGGCAGGGCTCATCCCGCACGCGAAGTACGCGTCCAGGGTGCGCACCAAGTCGGTTCCCCGCCGCCGGTCGTACGCGACGACCTCGCCGATCGTGCGGCGTACGAACGCTTCGACGGCGCCGCCGGAACGGCCGTCCCCGCTGTCCGCGAGCAGCAGGCCAAGGAAGCCGAAATCCTCCGCCGCGGCGCCTTCACCGCAGCGGCCGAGCAGCCGCAGCGCGTCGACGCAGCGGCGTGCTTCCTCGTACGCCCCCGCCACCGCACCGGGGCGGGCCGCAGGCGCGTCCACCGGTCCCGAGGCTCCGACCGTGACGGGCTCGCGCAGGGCGCCTCCCAGGTGCTTCGCCGTCCGGCGTGCGAGGGCCGCGGCGCTGTCACCGCTGTCCAGCGGGAGCAGCAGCACGGTGCCGCCGTCGCGGGCCGCGGCGAGGCCCTGCCCGGTCGCCGCCAGGTGCGAGGCCGCGGACCAGAGCCGCCTGCGGTCCGCGCTCTCCCGCTCGACGCTGACCGTCCGCGGCGCTTCGATGCGGGCGGCGAGCACCACGTGGGAGGCGTCGAGGTCGGCGCGCAGCCGGGCGGCGCGTTCGCGCAGCAGGCGGGGGTCGCGGTCGGGGGCGTCGAGGAGGTCGTCGAGGAGTTCGCCCCGTACGCGCTGCTCGGCCTCACCCGCCGAACGCCTGGCCAGCAGCAGCAACGACGTCACCATGGCGGCGCGTTCGAGCGTGCGCTGGTCGACGGGGTCCAGGCCGGGGTGACCGTGCAGGACGAGTGCGCCGAGGAGTTCCCCGCCGGCCGAGACGGTGGCCACCCAGTCGTCACCGCGCCGCACCGCATGGCCGTCCGCTCCCGTCGGCTCCCCCTCCGCGTCCGTGAACTCCACCGTTCCGTCCAGCACTTCGGACACCGCGCGCGCCACGTCGTCGACGCCGCCGCCGCGCAGCACCAGTTCGGTGAGCCGGTCGTGCACGTCCGAGGCACGCTCGATGACGCCGCTGCGGTCGCGGATGATCTCGTTGGCCTTCTCCAGCTCGGCGAGCGCGGAGCGCGTCTCCGCCAGCAGGTTCGCGGTGTCGATGGCGACAGCGGCATGCGCGGCGAACGACCCGAGCAGGGCGATCTGCTCGCGCTCGAAGACGCGGGCGCGGCGGTCGGCGGCGAAGAGCACACCGATCACCTGGCTGCCGAGGGTGAGCGGTACGCCGAGGATCGCGACGAGCCCTTCGTCGCGTACGCCCGAGTCGATGGTCCAGGTGTGCTGGAAACGGGGGTCGTCGAAGTAGCTCTCGGTCGCGTAGGGGCGGGCGGTCTGGGCGACCAGCCCGCCGAGCCCCTCCCCCATGCCGAGGCGCAGCTGCTGGAAGCGCGCCGACACCGACCCTTCGGTGACCCGCATGTACGTGTCCCCCGCCACCGGGTCGTTGAGGCTCAGATACGCGACCTCCGTGCCGAGCAGCGACCGTGCCCGCTGCACGATCGCCGCCAGTACGGCGTCCAGATCACGCAGCCCGGCGAGGTCGTGGGCGGTCTCGTAGAGCGCGGACAGCTCGGCCTCGCGGCGCCGCCGCCCCTCCAGTTCGGCACGTACCCGCAGCGCGTGGAGCTTTGCGGTTTCGAGCGCGGCGAGTGTCTCGGGCGTCGCGCCGTCCGCACGGGCGACCAGCACGGGCCGCTCGTAGGCGTCGGCGGCGGCCCCGCGCGCGAGGAGCTCCAGGTAGGGGGTTTCGCTGCCGCTCTGTGGCTGGTCGTGGGACATGGGCACACTCAACCAGCTAGTGAGCGGTCCAGCCGCCGTCGAGGGGCAGCGAAGTTCCCGTGATGAACGACGCCTGGGGGCCGCACAGGTACGCCACGGCCTCGGCGACCTCGTCCGGTTCGAGGAGGCGCTTGAGCGCGCAGTCCTTGAGCAGTACGTCGGCGAGTACGCGCTCCTCCGGCAGCCCGTGGACGGCGGCCTGGTCGGCGATCTGCCGCTCGACGAGCGGGGTGCGGACGTACCCGGGGTTGACGCAGTTCGATGTGACGCCGTGCTCGGCGCCTTCGAGCGCCGCGGTCTTGGAGAGCCCTTCGAGGCCGTGCTTGGCGGCGACGTACGCCGACTTGTACGCGGAGGCGCGCAGCCCGTGCACGGAGGAGATGTTGACGATGCGCCCCCAGCCCTGCCCGTACATGTGCGGCAGCGCTCCCCGGATCAGCCGGAACGGCGCTTCGAGCATCACGGTCAGGACGGTGTGGAAGACGTCCGGGGGGAACTCCTCGATGGGGCGGACCAGCTGCAGTCCGGCGTTGTTCACCAGGATGTCCGTGCCCGCCGCCACCTGCTCCGCCGCGTCGAGGTCGGTGAGGTCCAGGGTCCGCGGCTCCACCGTGCCCGCCAGGCCCCGTGCCTGCCCGGTGAGGGTGCGGAGCCCTTCCGCGTCCCGGTCCACGGCTCTGACCTTGGCGCCGGCGGCCGCGAGCCGCAGCACGCAGGCGCGGCCGATGCCGCCCGCCGCGCCGGTGACGAGCGCGGTACGGCCGCCGAGGCCGGGTCCGGGTCCGGGTCCGGGTCCGGGTACGTGCGGTGAGGGTGTGGTGGGCGCGGTCATAGCCACGACACTAAGCAGAGCCCACCACACCACCCATGTGGTCGCGGCCCATACTTCAGAACTGCGTGGTGGGCTCGAACCATGTGGGTTCGTCCGTGACGGCCTGCTTGATCCTCAGGAGAGAGAACTCGCTGAGGTCCGGGAGCGCGTCCACCGGGAACCAGGCCACGTCCAGCGACTCGTCGTCGTT
This sequence comes from Streptomyces altiplanensis, assembly GCF_053591575.1. Lineage (NCBI taxonomy): Bacteria > Bacillati > Actinomycetota > Actinomycetes > Kitasatosporales > Streptomycetaceae > Streptomyces > Streptomyces altiplanensis. The sequence goes on from NZ_JBSFUB010000034.1 coordinate 12,321, forward strand.
GACGCGCGCCTCACCGCCGACGGCCCGGCACCGGAACGTGATGTCCATGTACTGGCACCGGTCGCCGTTCGGATACTCGACCGGCTTCAGGGCCTGTACCAGAACGACGCGTTCCGCCACGCACTCCACGGCGGTCTCCTCGTACACCTCCCGCACGGCCGTCACCGCCGGCTGCTCCCCCGGGTCGGGGATGCCGCCGATGACCGACCACTTCCCGGTGTCGGTGCGGCGTCCGAGCAGCACTCTGCCCGCCTCGTCGAAGACGATGGCGCTGACGCCCGGCAGGAAGAGGAGCTGGTGACCCGCGGTGGCCCGGAGCTCGCGGATGAATTCGGGAGTTGCCATGGTCCGACCCTAACGGGGCGTTTCCGGGACGGAACTCACCCGGAACCCACCCGGAACTCGCCGGGGGCTCACTCCGACGTGCGCCGGCGGGCCCGTACGCCACGGAGAACGGCCCACCCGAGACCGGCTCCGGCGAGCGCCACCAGCACGCCCTCGGGAAGCGCGCCGAGGCGCGTCGCGGGGGTCAGCGAGGAGCGCAGCGGCACCTCGGCGACCAGGGCGTCCGGCGTGAACATCCGCGTCTTCTGCACGACCTCGCCGTCCGGCCGGATGACGGCACTGACCCCGCTGGTCACGGGAACGACGACGGCCCGGCTGTGCTCGACCGCCCGCACCCGCGACATCGCGAGCTGCTGGTACGTCATCTCGCTGCGCCCGAAGGTGGCGTTGTTGCTGGGTACGGTGATGAGCTGGGCCCCGCCCGTGACGGTGTCCCGCACCGCCCAGTCGAAGGCCGCCTCGTAGCAGGTGGCGAGCCCGACCTTGGTACCGGCGAGGTCGAAGACGCCCACCTTGTCGCCGGGGCCGAAGTCCCTGCGGACGCGGTCGACGTCGGAGCTGAAGAGCCGCACGAAGGAACGCATCGGGATGTACTCGCCGAACGGCTGGACGTGCCGCTTGTCGTACGTCGCGACAGGGCCGCGCTCCGGGTCCCACTCGATCAGGGTGTTGCGCAGCTTGCCCGTCTCCGGTGTGAGCACCGCTCCGACGACCGTCGGGGCGCCGATCGCGCGCACGGCGCGGTCGATCACCGTGCGGGCGTCGCTGTTGCGGTAGGGGTCGAGGTCGGAGGAGTTCTCCGGCCACAGGACGAAGTCGGGCCGGGGCACCTTGCCGGCCTCGACGTCCTCGGCGAGCTCTTCCGTACGCCGTGCGTGGTTGTCCAGCACCGCGCGGCGCTGGGCGTTGAAGTCGAGGCCCAGCCGCGGCACGTTGCCCTGGACCGCGGCGGCCGTCGCGGTGCCGTCCTGCGCGGAGTTGTCGACGAGCGGCAGGGCGGCCAGGGCGGCCGTGACCGGCACGACGACGCTCAGTGCCGCAAGGGCCGCTCCCCCGCGCGGTGTCCGGCGGGCCGAGCTGTACGTGCGGAACTGCCGCAGCGCCTCGTAAAGTCCGAAGCCGCACAGCACGACCGCGAAACCGAGGACGGGCGTGCCGCCGACCGCCGCAAGCGGCAGGAAGACGCTGTCCGCCTGGCCGAAGGCGATCTTGCCCCAGGGGAAACCGCCGAACGGTACGCGCGCGCGTGCCGCCTCGCCGAGGACCCACACGGCGGCGCCCCACACCGGCCAGAGCGGCAGCCGGGTCACCACGGCGATACCGGCGCAGCACGCGGCGACGAACAGGGCCTCGGCGGCGGCGAGCGCGAGCCACGGCACCGGGCCCACTTCTTCTCCCGTCCAGCTGAGCAGCGGCAGCAGGAAGCCGAGACCGGCGAGGAGGCCGAGGCCGAAGGCGGCCCGGGCCCGCCGCCCGTGCAGACACCACCCGAGCAGGGCGAAGCCCGGCAGCACCAGCCACCACAGCGGGCGGGGCGGGAAGCTGGCGTACAGCAGCAGACCGGAGAGTACGGCGGCCACGGGGGCCGCGAGCCGGGTCAGCATGCTTCTCCCGCGCGAGGGGGCGTCGGAGTGCGGGGCCAGCTGTTCTGCGGGCTGGTCCACGGCGGTGGGGGTGGCGCTCACGCAGCGGAGTCTACGGTGGCCGGGCGGGGTCCGGAGAGGGCGGTCCCGGCGACTGAGGCAACATTCCTGCGCAACCCGTACACACATCACCGCCCCTGCCGTTACCGTGTGCGCCAGTCCCTGGCACCTGGCCGGTTCGGGCCGTGGCCGACGGGATCCGTCTCTTGTCGTCGGGGGGTCGACGGGATGGCTGCACCGGCTGTACCGTCCGCCGCGCGCGAACGCGGCGCCCTCACCGACGCCGCCGGCGTCGTGATCCTCGGTGGCTGCGCCGTCTGGTCGCTGATCACCGCGACGGGCCGGGAGGCCAGGCCCGAAGGCGTCCTGCTGGCCGTGCTCGCCGTCGCCGGGGGTTACGCGTGCGGCCGTATCTGCGGCTCGCTGCTTCCGGTCGCCGCCGCCTCGGCCGCGGCCCTCGCCGCGCTCGCCCTGGCCGTCGCCCTGCGCCCGGACCAGGGCTTGCCGGGCGACTTGTCGGGTGCGGCCGCCGGCCAGGGCCCGGGGAGCCCGGGCGCGACCGCCGCACTGCTGGCGCTGGCCTCGGGGGCGGCCGGCTGTGCGGCATGGGCGGCGCGGCCGTGTCCGCCGCGGCTCGCGCTGTGGCTGCCGGCGCTCGGTGTGGCCGGTACGGCGCTGGTCCTCGGTTCGGCCGCCGGGTTCGCGGCGGCGCTCGGCGTGCTGCTGTGCTCCCTGGCAGCGGCCCGGATACGCCGCCGGGCGGTGGGGCTGGCGGGTCTCGCCCTGGTCGCGGGGCTCGTGACGGGCGGTTCGTGGGCGGTGGCCGAGGGCGCGTTGCCGGACGGTCTCACGGTCTCGCTGGAGAGCCGGCTGACGGTGGACCGGGTGCTGCTGTGGCGGGACGCGATGGATCTGGCCAAGGAGCATCCGGTGCGCGGCGCGGGCCCCGACCGGTTCGGCAGGCTCAGCCCCACCGCCCGGCAGATGCCGCACTCCGACGGCACACCCCGTTCGGCGCCGTTGCAGCAGGCCGCCGAGCAGGGCGTGCCGGGGGTCGTGCTGCTGGGCGCCGCCTTCGGCTGGATGCTGTACGGGCTGTGGTGCTCGCCGCGGTCCACGCCGGTCGTGCTGACCGCGGCGGCCGCGCTCACCGCACTGGCGGCCCTCGCGGGCACCGGCAACGCGCTCAGCTTCACGGCGGTGACGGCGGGCGCGGGGCTGCTGGCGGGGCTGGCCACGGCGCGGCAGCTGGACGACGGCGCGGCGGGCGCAACGGGGGACTCCGCTGAGGACGGCGCGGAGGACGGCGCGGCCGCTGTGGGCGCGAAGACGCGGGCACGCAGCCGTCAGCCGTAGAGCCCGCCCGGGGGTTCCTCCCCCGGTTACGGGCCCCGGTTACGGGGTCTTGCTGGTCGCGGCGGCGCGCAGGCACGCGCGGATGACGCGTACCGCCGTTTCCGCGTCGTCGACGGTCACCGTGAAGATCCGGCCGTCACCGAGGCGCAGGACGACTCCCTCGCCCCTGCGGACGATCACGGCCATCCCCTTCTCGGGGCGCCAGCGGTAGCCCCAGCCGCCCCACTGCCGTGGCGTGACACTCGGATCGAATTCCGCGCCCACCACATGGGCGAGCGGGATACGCCGACGGGGCAGGCCCATGTGGCCGCAGCGCACCTCGAACGTCTCGCTGTCGACCTTGACCGCCACATGGACGAAAGCGACGGTCCCGAACAGGATGAGCAGGCCGGCCGCCAGGCAGCCCACGACCGACATCAGCAGCGGAACGCTCCAGGGAGAGCCGAAGGCCAGCTGGACACCGAGCGCGAGGCAGCCGCCGCCGGCGACCGCGAGCAGCCACTGCGCGCGGTTGGTCGCACGGCCGCTCCATATCACGGGAGTGGGCTCTGTCCTGCGCGCCTTGCCGGAGGAGTGGTCACTCATACGAGCAGCGTACTCACGTTCCGCGTTCGGGGCAGCGCCGGACCGGCCCGGCCCGGCGGTGGTCAGCGCGCGGCGTCGACCGTGTCGAGCAGACGGCCTTCGGCGTACGCGAGGGCGGGGCCGGGCAGCGCGGAGTGCCGGCCGCTGAGCAGCACGGTGAGGCCGGCGCCCGGCGCGGCCGCGGGGGCGGGCTGCGCGCCGATGCGGCGCAGCGCCTGGGCGGCCACGGCTTCGGCGGACCCGTGGAGCACGACGGGCGGCAGACCGTGCGGCCGGACGGCGGTACGGATGCGTTCGGCGACCAGTTCGTAATGGGTGCAGCCCAGGACGACGGCCCTTACCTCGCGGGGGGTGAGGGCGGCGGCCGCGGCGACGGCCCGGTCGACGGCCTCTTCGTCGGCCTGCTGCACGGCGTCGGCGAGACCCGGGCAGGGCACTTCGGTGACGTCGACGCCGTCGGCGAACTCACGGATGAGGCCGCGCTGGTAGGGGCTGCCGGTCGTGGCGGGGGTGGCCCAGATGGCGACGGGGCCGCCGCCCGCGGCGGCCGGCTTGATCGCGGGCACGGTGCCGATGACCGGGATGCCGGGCTCCAGCTCCGCGCGGAGGGCGGGCAGAGCGTGCACGGAAGCGGTGTTGCAGGCCACGATCAGCGCGTCGGGCCGGTGTGCGGCGGCGGCCCGCGCCACGGCGAGCGCGTGTTCGGTGACATCGGCCGGCGTACGCGGCCCCCAGGGCATGCCGTCGGGGTCGGAGGAGAGGACCAGATCGGCGTCGGGCCGCAGCCGACGTACCGCGGCGGCCGCCGCGAGCAGGCCGATTCCCGAGTCCATGAGCGCGATCTTCACCCGGTCACCATAGTCGACCGCCCTCGCGGCGGCTCCGGGGTGGGGCAGACTCGGCGGATGAGCGCCATTGCCTGGATCGCCGTGGGATCGCTGGCCGCGTGGCTGTGGCTGCTGCTGGGCCGGGGTTTCTTCTGGCGTACGGACCAGCGGCTGCCGCGGCGCGAGGAGCCCGACGGATGGCCGGATGTCGCCGTCGTCGTACCGGCGCGCGACGAGGCCGAAGTGCTGCCCGTGAGCCTGCCGTCGCTCCTCGCGCAGGACTATCCGGGACGCGCGGAGGTCTTTCTCGTCGACGACGGCAGTGAGGACGGTACGGGAGCACTGGCGCGGGAGCTGGCCGGCCTGCACGGCGGACTGCCGCTGACCGTGGTCTCACCCGGCGCCCCGGAGCCGGGCTGGACCGGAAAGCTCTGGGCCCTGCGGCACGGCATCGCGCTGGCCAGCGCGCGGGAACCCGGCAGCGAACCCGAGTACCTGCTCCTCACGGACGCCGACATCGCACACGCCCCGGGCAGTCTGCGCGAACTGGTGGCCGCGGCCGGCGCCAACGGTCTCGACCTGGTCTCCCAGATGGCGCGGCTGCGCGTCGTCAGTGGGTGGGAGCGGCTGGTCGTTCCCGCGTTCGTCTACTTCTTCGCGCAGCTCTATCCGTTCCGGTGGGTCAACAGGGCGGGGGCGCGGACGGCGGCCGCCGCGGGCGGCTGTGTGCTGCTGCGGACCGGGGCCGCGGCACGCGCGCGCGTGCCCGACTCGATCCGGCAGGCGGTGATCGACGACGTGTCGCTCGCCGGAGCCGTGCAGCGCGGTGGGGGCAGGATCTGGCTGGGGCTCGCCGAGCGGGTGGACAGCGTGCGCCCGTATCCGCGCCTGGGTGATCTGTGGCGGATGGTCTCCCGCAGTGCGTACGCCCAGCTGCGGCACAGCCCGTCGCTGCTCGCGGGAACGGTCGCGGGGCTCGCGCTGGTGTATCTCGCTCCCCCGCTCACGCTGTGCGCCGGCCTGCTGTCGGTCGACGGTGTGGCGGCCTGGGCCGGCGGCCTGGCCTGGGCGGTGATGACCGCCACGTACCTTCCTGTACTGCGCTACCACCGGCAGCCGCTGTGGCTCGCCCCGGCGCTGCCGTTCACCGCGGTCCTCTATCTGCTGATGACCGTCGACTCCGCCGTGCAGCATTACCGGGGGCGGGGCGCGGCCTGGAAGGGGCGTACGTACCCCCGTCCCGAGACCGCACCGGAGCGCTGACCGGTCCCCGCGCCGGTCGCCGGGCCTCGCCGGCCGCCGGGACCCGTGCAGTCCCCGGGACCCGCGCAGGCTCCGGGACCGTCACTTCCTGCCGGGCGTCCAGTTCATGCCCCATCCGTAGGCGTGGTCGATGGTGCGCTGCGGGCTGACGCCGCGCTCCGGTACGAGGTAGCGCGCTTCGCGGCGCACGGTCAGATCGCCGCCCTCGTTGGTGATGAGGGCGAGCGCGGCGACCGTGGACGGCACGGTGCACTCGTCGAGCGAGAAGTCGACGGGGGCGCCGTGCTGCGGTGTGAGCGTGACCGTGGCGTGCAGGTCGGCGAAGGAACGCGCCCCTTCGTAGACGGCGACGAAGATGATGACGCGGTGGAGCTCGTCCTTGTGGTCGAGGTTGACGGTCAGGTTCTCGCCCGTCCTCACGGACCCGGTGCGGTCGTCGCCGTCCAGGTGGATGTACGGCGGCTGGTGCAACGAGCCGAAGGCGTTGCCGAGGGCCTGGACGACTCCCTTGCGGCCGTCGGTGAGCTCGTAGAGGGCGCACAGGTCGAGGTCGAGGTCGCCGTGCAGGGCGATGGCCCTGCCGAGCTTGGCGCCCCATCCCTTGAACTGCTTGCGCACCTCCCAGTTGAGGTTCACGCGCATCGTGCCCGTGGTACCGCCCTGCTTGGTGAGGGAGACGGTCGGGGCTTCCTTGGTCAGCGTGACTTTGGTGAGGCGTACAGGAGCGGAGGGCGGGGCCGCCGGGGCCGGAGCCGCGATCGGAGCCGGGGCCGGGACCGAGGCCGGGGCCTGCTGCTGGGGTTCGTCGACGCTGATGCCGAAGTCCCTCGCCAGACCCTCCAGGCCGCTGCCGTAGCCCTGTCCCACGGCGCGGAACTTCCAGGCACCCTGCCGCCGGTAGAGCTCACCGAGGACGAAAGCCGTTTCGACGCTCGCGTCCTGGCTGTCGAAACGCGCGATCTCGGTGCCGTTCGCGGCGTCCAGCACACGTACGTACAGTCCCGGCACCTGTCCGAAGTTGCCGCCGTCCGCCGAGGCCGCCACCACCACGGTCTCCACCGCGGCCTCCACGCGCGCGAGATCGACGGAGAGCGTGTCCGTCACGCTGTGCCCGGACGCCCTCTTCCCTTCGTGCCGGACCGCGCCCGAGACGTGGGCGGGTTCGTTGTAAAAGACGAAGTCCGCGTCGGAGCGGACCTTTCCCGACACCAGCAGGAGGGCCGAAGCGTCGACGTCCGGTGTTCCGGGGCCTGAACGCCATCCCAATTCGACGCGCACAGCCTGTGCCGGCACCGGCACATTGGTTCCTTTAAGCATGGACATGATCGCCCCCGTCGCGGGTCCGAGTGTCTGAGGATTTACGTACGGTCAACCTATTCCTCTGCGCTCCACAGGCCCTCCGGCGGCGACCCGAAGATCACCTGGCAACCCCGGGTAACCCATGGCCAGTGCACCCTTTACATGATCCCAACACCGCGCGGCGACCGTTTTTCCCAAGTTCGCTCGTATTGGGGATCCGTCATCACTCACAACTCGTAAAACAACCCTCTTATCTGGCTCCCCAACCAGAACATCTTCGGCTTAACTTAGGTGTCATGACCTCCCCCCGCGCCACCTACGGCGGCGGTTACTCCTCCGCCCCGTCCTTCACGGACACTCCGATCTACGACTCCCTCGTCGCAGAGCGGGGCACGCCCCAGATCGCTCCCATCCGGGTGCCTTCCGCGTACGACACCGGAAACAGCTATCTGCCGGCTCTCCCGGCGGCGCTTCCCGCGCTTCCTTCGGCACCTTCCCACTACACTCCCGCCCCTTCGTACGGCTACCCGCAGCAGGCCGCGCCCCAGCCGGCGCCGCTCCAGCACGCGCCCGCGCCGTACATCCCGCAGCAGGCCACGGGCCCCCGTGGTTACCCGGGTCCGCAGCAGTACCAGCAGCAGTACCAGCAGCAGCCGCCGCGCCAGCCCGCCGCCACCGGGTACGAGGCCATGCGCCCCGCGGCGGCGCGCCCGGTGCCCGCGGCCACGCCGTACGACGACCCGTACAACCACCAGTACCAGAGCCGGGGGTACTGACCGGCCGCACGACTGTCCGACCCGGCTGGCAGGATTGGCCGCATGCCGAATTCACTTCTCCATGCGGTCCATGTCTACCCGGTCAAGTCGGTGGCAGGGTGTGCGCCGAACGAAGTGAAGGTCGAGCCGTGGGGTCCGGCCGGGGACCGCAGATGGATGCTGGTCGACCCGGCCGGCAAGGTGGTCACGCAGCGTCCGCAGCCACATCTCGCCCTGGCGCGGGCCGAGCTCCTGCCCGACGGCGGGATACGGCTGTCCGCGCCCGGCCGCGAGGCGCTGAGTGTCGCCGTGCCCGGGCCGGCGGCCACCACGGTGGTGCACATCTGGAAGGACAAGGTCGAGGCGGTCGAGGCGGACGCGGGGGCACACGCCTGGTTCAGCGACTACCTGGGCACCGAAGTGCGTCTTGTCCATCTCGACGACCCGGCACGCCGCCGCCCCGTCGACCCCGGCTACGCAAAGCCCGGCGAGACCGTGAGCTTCGCCGACGGCTTTCCCCTGCTGGTCACCACTCTGGCCTCCCTCGACGCCCTCAACTCCCTCATCGCGCAGGGCGACCACCCCGACGAGGGACCGCTCCCGATGAGCCGTTTCCGGCCGAACGTCGTCCTGGACGGCACCGCCCCCTGGGCGGAGGACGGCTGGCAGCGGATCGCGATCGGCGAGGTCACCTTCCGCGTCGCCAAGCCGTGCGGCCGCTGTGTCGTCACCACCACGGACCAGCGGACGGCGGAGCGCGGCAAGGAGCCCCTGCGTACGCTCGCCAGGCACCGCCGCTCGGGCGACCAGCTGATCTTCGGGCAGAATCTCGTGCCGGAAGGTACCGGGACCCTCCGGGTCGGTGATCCCGTCAGGATCCTCGGGCAGAAGCTCGGGTAGGACCTCGTGGCCGTGGGAACCCGCCGGATCGACAGGCGCGTTGAAGGGGCGGGCACGGAAGGGGAAGGGGGTGCGGGACTGTGCGGGCGGCAGCCGGTGTGTGGCGCTGGCGGGGCAATCCGCTGTGCCGTACGACCGATCTCGTCGAGGCATGGGTGGCCCTCGCCACCGTGCTGCTGATCGTCTTCGTCGCGCCCGCCGCGGGCTGGCTCTGCGGCACGCTCACCCATGCGGCACTGCGGGAGTCGGTGCGCGTGCAGCACGAGCAGCGCCACCGGACGACGGCCCTCGTCGTCCGGACCGCGCCCGGCCCGGCCGTCGTCGCCGACCCCGAGATCTCCTCGGAGCGCGCGGCCCACACCCGGGTGGTGGCCGACTGGACGGCGCCCGACGGCAGTCGTCACACCGGGACCGTGTCCACCTCCCGGCCGGCCGTACAGCCGGGCGACCGCTTCCCGGTCTGGACGGACGAACAGGGCAGGGTGGTCGGGCGCCCCATGGACGGCGTCACGGCCTCCACCCACGCCACCCTCGCGGGCATCGGCGCGGCGGCGGCGGCAGCGGCGTTCTTCGAGGGCGGCAGGCGCCTGTTCGTATGGCGGCTCATGCTGCGTCGGTACACCCGGCTCGACCGGGCGTGGGCCGGGGCCGGTCCCGACTGGGGACGTACGGGTACGGGCAGCTGAACCACGGCTGACCGGTCAACTCGCCGCCCTCCCGCGCGCTACGGTGGAGCGGCCAGATCGTCAGCACAAGGTGGGGGCACAGCAACGCCATGGCACAGGGCACGGTCCAGGTGACGCACACCGGCACATCGCGGTGGCGGCGCCGCACAGGCGAATACGCCTCCCTCGCCGCAGCCCTGGAGGCCGCGGGGGACGGTGACGTGCTCACCGTCGCTCCCGGCACGTACCGGGAGAACCTCGTCGTCCAGCGCGCCGTGACCCTGCGCGGCCCCGAGGGAACGGTCGGTTCGGTCCGTATCGCCCCCGTGGACGGTGTGGCACTGACCGTGCGCGCCTCCGCCGTCCTCCAGGACCTGCACGTCGAGGGGCAGGACACGGCCTCCCCCGCCCTGCTCGTCGAGGACGGCACCCCCGAGCTCGTCGGCCTGCGCATCGTGACCCGCTCCGCCGTCGGCATAGAGGTGCGCGGCGCGGCCCGGCCGACCGTGCGCCGCTGCACCGTGGACAACCCGGCGGGCGTCGGCATCGGCGTACTGGAGGGCGCGGGCGGGCTGTTCGAGGAGTGTGAGGTGGTCGCGGCCGGCCAGTCGGGCGTCTCGGTGCGCGGCGGCGCGCACCCGCGTCTGGAGCGCTGCCGCATCCACCACACCTCGGGCTCGGGCCTGTCCGTGAACGGCGAGGGCAGCGGCCTGGAGGCCGTCGGATGCGAGGTGTACGAGGTCAAGGGCAGCGGCGTACAGGTCGCCGCCCGGGGATCGGCCCATCTGACCGACTGCACGGTGCACCGCACTTCGGCCGACGGCGTCACCCTCGACACCGACGCCGTGCTGACGCTCTCCGACTGCGACATCCACGACATCCCGGAGAACGCGATCGACCTGCGTTCGCGCGCGGTCCTCACGCTCACCCGCTCCACGGTGCGCCGGTTCGGCCGCAACGGGCTGTCCGTCTGGGACCCCGGCACACGCGTGGACGCCAACCAGTGCGAGATCCACGACAGTACGGGCGACTACCCGGCCGTCTGGATCAGCGACGGCGCGACCGCCGTCCTGGAGGCCTGCCGGGTGCACGACGTCCCCGACGCGCTCTTCGTCCTCGACCGCGGCTCGCGCGTCGATGTCGTCGACAGTGACCTGTCCCAGGTCCGCAACACGGCGGTCTCGGTGAGCGACGGCGCGACCGCGCAGCTCGACGACTGCCGGATCCGTGAGACGGCGACCGGCGCGTGGTTCCGCGACCACGGCAGTGGCGGAACGCTCTCCGGCTGCACCATCGACGGGGCGCAGACCGGTGTCATCGTCACCAAGGGCGCCGACCCGCGCGTGGAGCGCTGCACGGTCACCTCGCCCGCCGAAGCGGGTTTCTACGTCTCCGCGGAGGGCCGCGGCACCTTCCACGGCTGCCGGGTGACGGGGAGCAGCGGCTACGGCTTCCACGTGATCGACGGCTGCCGTACGACGCTGACCCGCTGCCGCACGGAGCGCTGCGCGCGCGGCGGTTACGAGTTCGCCGAGGACGGCCCGCTCGTCGAGGACTGCACCAGCGACGAGAGCGGCGTACGGGCCCCGGCCCCGGAGGTCCCCGCCGTGCTGACCGCGACGCAGACCACCGGGCTGCTCGGCGCGGTCCCCGGGCAGCGCGCCACAGAGCCCGTGGCCGCCCCTCTCGCGGACGCGGAGCCGGTCCGTACGCCGAAGGCGGTGCTCGGTGAATTGGACGCGCTGGTGGGCCTGGAGAGCGTCAAGCGCGAGGTGCGCGCCCTCACCGACATGATCGAGATCGGCCGGCGCCGTCAGGAGGCCGGGCTCAAGGCCGCCTCGGTCCGCCGCCATCTGGTCTTCACCGGCTCCCCCGGCACCGGGAAGACCACGGTCGCGCGGCTGTACGGCGAGATCCTGGCCTCGCTCGCGGTGCTGGAGCGCGGTCATCTCGTCGAGGTGTCGCGGGTGGACCTGGTGGGAGAGCACATCGGCTCGACGGCGATCCGCACCCAGGAGGCGTTCGACCGGGCGCGCGGCGGTGTGCTGTTCATCGACGAGGCGTACGCGCTGTCCCCCGAGGACTCCGGGCGCGACTTCGGCAAGGAGGCCATCGACACGCTGGTGAAGCTGATGGAGGACCACCGGGAGGCGGTCGTCGTGATCGTCGCCGGGTACACGGCGGAGATGGAGCGCTTCCTGAACGTCAACCCCGGTGTGGCGTCCCGTTTCTCACGCACGATCACCTTCTCCGACTACGAACCGGAGGAGCTGCTGCGGATCGTCGAGCAGCAGGCCGAGGAGCACGAGTACCGGCTCGGTACGGGAACGGGCGAAGCGCTCCTCAAGTACTTCACGGCGCTGCCCAAGGGGCCCGCGTTCGGCAACGGCCGCACCGCGCGCCAGACCTTCGAGTCGATGGTGGAGCGGCATGCGGGGCGGGTCGCCCGGCTCACCGAGATGAACACGGACGACCTGACCCTCCTCTACCCCGAGGACCTGCCGGAACTTCCCTGATCCAGCGGGGCGTCCGGCCGCTGCCGGGGCACCGCGGACGGCGGCAGCCGGTCGAGCAGCGCGGCCCTCTCCCGGTCGAACTCGGGATCCGCCTGGTAGTCGGAATGTCCCAGCACGGGAGCGGGCAACGGCTGTTCCCTGGTGCGTCCGTAAGCGAGCGGGTCCTGGAGCGCGGCCCGGTCCACTTCGGGCCCCCGGTCGCCCCCCTTGACGCGTACCGGGCCGCCGATGGGGTCGGTACGGCGCCACAGGTTGCGCCAGCAGTGCACCTCGCCGCTCAGGGCCTCCAGGCAGGCGGTGCCGAAGAACGCCGGGAACCAGCGCCCGTACAGCCGCTCCAGCGGTGATCCGTACGTGAGCAGCGCGACCCGGCGCCTGGCGCGCAGCGGCAGTTGCCAGACGGCGGCCGCCGCCAGCACGCTGCCCTGCGAGTGGCCGGAGATGACGAGCCGCCCGCCGGTGCGGTCGGTCCAGCCGGCCATGCGCCAGGTCAGGTCGGGGACGGCCCGCTCGGCGTAGCAGGGCGGCGCGAAGGGGTGGGCGGCGCGCGGCCAGAAGGTGCCGACGTCCCAGAGGATGCCGATGGTGCGGCGGGCCGCGGGGTCGCGGTAGGCGCGGCGGCCCCAGGTGACGAACAGTATGAAGCCGACGCCGATCAGCCAGGAGCCGAGTGCCTGCGCGGCCTGCGCCGCCGACGCGACGAAGTCGGGGGCGCCCGCCGCGGCCCTGCCCGGCACCTTCCCGGTCGCCCAGGCGCCGACGAGCGCGGCGGCTCCCAGCAGCAGGGTGGCGCCCGAGACGACACCGAGGATCGCGGGGGCCCGGTCGGTGAGCGCGGCCATGGCGCGGGTGCGGGCGATGCGGCGGGTGCGCACGGAGTCGGGTTCGGCGTCCGGGTACTCCGCCTCGATCTCGTCGGACATCGCCCGCCGGGCGCGCCGGGTGCGCACGGCGAGGAAGGCGCCGAGTACCAGCAGGAGCACCAGCAGGGGCGGGATGACGGAGGCCTGCCAGGTCAGCAGCACGGGGGGGCCCACGATGACGCCGCCGGACTCCCCCGGTGTGCCCGCCCCGTCGAGCCAGTCGGCGACGCGCTGGGCGACGCCGCCGGTCATGACGCCGCCGAGCGCGCAGGCGAGCATGGCGACGGCGGGGCCGCCGAGTCCGCGCATCACCGTACGGGCGTCGGGCGCCCGCCGGAACATGGTGAGCGCGACGGCGGCGAGCACGACGATCAGTGCGCCCTGGGCGAGGACGATGATGCCGAAGGCACGGTCGCCGGGGAGCCGGCCCTCGGAGACCCAGCCGGGGCGGGACCAGGCGGTGTACAGCACGGTCAGGGCCAGCAGGACGAGCGCGGAGCCGGGCAGCAGGGTGACGGCGGCCCGGTCGAGTTTCAGGTCGAGGCGGCTTTCGCAGCGGCCCCTGCGGCAGACCACCCAGACCACCACGGCGGCCCCCGCGAGCAGGGCCAGTTCGAGCGCCCGGCCGGTCGCTTCCAGGAGCGGGCCGGAGGCCCGGCGGTCGTGGCGGGCCCCGGCCACGGCGAGGGCGGCGGCGACGGTGAGGAAACCGGCGGCGGTGTGGGCGGCGCGGAGCCGGGCGACGAGGCGGCGGCCGTACCAGAAGCCGGGCATGCCGAGGACGGGGCGGGCCGTCGGCTCGTCGAGGTCGTGCTCGGCGCCGGCGGGCAGGGGGCGCTGGGACTCGTACGCGCTCCAGGTGCGGTGGGACAGGTACCAGAGGAGGCCGGTCAGCGCGGCGGGTACGACGGCGGCCAGGGCGAGGCGCCGGCCCGGCTGGGCCCACCAGCCGCCCCGCTCGGGGGACAGGAAACCGAGCCACGACTTGTCGCCGGAGCAGCGGGAGGAGCCCGCGCACTGCCATGCGGTGAGGTCGAGCGCCACCTCGCAGGCCGCGGCGATCAGCAGCACGGTGAGGCTGAGGGCCAGGAGCCGCACGAGCACGCCGTACATGCGCACGGTCCTGGTGAGGCCGCGGGTGGTGGGCTGCATCCAGTGGGTGAGGTTGGCGACCATGAAGGGCAGCAGGAGCAGCCACAGCGCGCGGGCGCCGTTGCCGGAGGTGAGGTTGCACCAGACGTACGCCTCGGGGACCGGCCGGTCGCGGGGGCCGCCGTCCGGATCTCCCGGGCGCAGTTCCGCTTCGGCGTCCTCGGTACGGCGGTACACGGCGGCGGTCTCGTCGCCGGTGACACGGACCGTACGCGGGTCGCCGAGCATCTCCTGGGGGGTGGTGCCGCCGACTCCGTGGACCAGGAGTTCGAGCGCGGCTCCGCTGTCGTCGCGAGGCGGTGTCGGTGTCGGTGTGACACGGGGCACTTCTGTGGCTCGCTCTCGTGGTGGGAGGATCGGGAGGATCGTCTTCCGCGCACAGTGCGGCGTGGCGCGGCGTTCAAGGATCCCGGATCATGGGCGGCCGCCGCACCGGTCTCGCCGAATCTCACCGAATCTCCCCGAGGTCCGGCCGCCGCGCACCCGTGCGAGGATGAACGGCCCTCATGCCTGTACTGCCGTACGAAGGGACCGGACCGACCGTGACCGACAGTCAGAACCTGCTCGCGGAGCAGCGCCGTGCCTTGATCCTCGACGAGGTCAGGCGGCGCGGCGGTGTCCGGGTCCAAGAGCTGACCAGGAAGCTCAACGTCTCCGACATGACGGTCCGCCGGGACCTGGACGCGCTGGCGCGGCAGGGCGTGGTCGAGAAGGTGCACGGCGGTGCGGTGCCGGTGGTCGAGGCGAGTACGCACGAGCCGGGCTTCGAGGCCAAGTCGGGCCTGGAGCCGAACGCCAAGGAGGCCATCGCGCGGACGGCCGCCGCGATGGCGGTGCCCGGCAGCGCGATCGCGCTGTCCGGCGGTACGACGACGTACGCGCTGGCCCGGCACCTGCTGGAGGTGCCGGATCTGACGGTGGTGACCAACTCGGTGCGGGTCGCCGATGTGTTCCACACCGCTCAGCGCGCGGGCGGCGGGAGCGGGCCGCGCCCCGGCTCGGCCACGGTGGTGCTCACCGGCGGCGTACGGACGCCGTCGGACTCACTGGTGGGCCCGGTCGCCGACCAGGCGATCCGCTCGCTCCACTTCGACGTGCTCTTCCTCGGGGTGCACGGGATCTCGGCCGAGGCGGGGCTCTCCACGCCGAATCTGGCGGAGGCGGAGACGAACCGGCGGCTGGTGCGGTCCGCGCGCCGGGTGGTCGTGGTCGCGGACCACACCAAGTGGGGCACGGTGGGGCTGAGTTCGTTCGCGACGCTCGAAGAGGTCGACACCCTGGTGACGGACGGCGGCCTGCCCGCCCGGGCCCGTGAGGAGATCGCGGAGCATCTCCCGGGCCTGGTGGTCGCGGGCGAGTCCCCGGACACCGCGGGCGACTGAGGGACCGCCGGCGGCCGGAGCGTGCGCCCGGACCTGGGGCCGGGCCTGGACCGGAACGTTCAGCACGGCCAGGTGCCGGTGGCCAGGAACTGGTCGATCGCGGCGCTGTACGGAGCGATGTCCAGGCCCTGTTCGGCGAGCCAGGCGTCCGAGTAGTACTTGTCGAGGTAGCGGTCGCCGGGGTCGCAGATCAGCGTGACGACACTGCCCTTGCGCCCCTCGGCGACCATTCCCGCGACGATCTTCAGCGCGCTCCACAGTCCGGTGCCGGTGGAACCGCCCGCCTTGCGGCCGATGGCCCCGTCCAGTGCCCGTACGGCCGCCACGCTCGCCGCGTCCGGGACCTTCATCATGCGGTCGACGGCGCCGGGCACGAAGCTCGGCTCCATGCGGGGCCTGCCGATGCCCTCGATGCGCGAACCGCAGTCGCTCGTGGCGAGCGGGTCGCCGTTGGTCCAGCCGTCGAAGAAGCAGGAGTTCTCCGGATCGGGTACGCAGATACGGGTGTCGTACTGCATGTAATGGACGTAGCGCGCGATGGTCGCCGAGGTGCCGCCCGTCCCGGCCGTCGCGACGATCCAGGCCGGTTCCGGATACCGCTCCAGCCTCATCTGCTGGTAGACGGATTCGGCGATGTTGTTGTTGCCTCGCCAGTCGGTGGCCCGTTCCGCATAGGTGAACTGGTCCATGTAGTGGCCGCCGGTCCTGGCCGCGAGGGCGGCCGACTCCTCGTACATCTTCCGCGAGTCGTCGACGAAGTGGCACTGCCCGCCGTGGAACTCGATCAGCCGGATCTTCTCGGGGCTGGTGGTGCGGGGCATCACCGCGACGAAGGGCACGCCGATCAGCTTCGCGAAGTACGCCTCCGAGACGGCGGTCGAGCCGCTCGACGCCTCGATCACGGGCTTGCCGGGCCTGATCCAGCCGTTGCACAGGCCGTAGAGGAAGAGCGAGCGGGCGAGCCGGTGCTTGAGGCTGCCGGTCGGGTGGGTCGACTCGTCCTTGAGGTACAGGTCGATCTCCCACTCCTGGGGCAGCGGGAAGCGCAGCAGGTGCGTGTCCGCGGAGCGGTTGGCGTCCGCCTGGACCTTGCGGACGGCCTCCTTCAGCCAGGCCCGGTACTCCGGATCGCTGCGGTCCACGTCGATGGTCGCCACGGCGTTGCCGGTACGTGCCTGGTCAGCGGTGCTCATGTGGGCCACTTCCTTGTCGTAGCGTCCCCCGGGGCAGCTGGTTTCCGCTCCGGGAACTCCGGTCCCCCAGCTGCCACTTTATGCCTCTCACCTGCACAAACGTTGACTTTGGGCAGCCATAGGGATGGCTTGTGGGGCGGGGCCGGGCGGTACGGCACGGAAGTGGCCCACGGCCTCGCGCCCCGCCGGCCGGTCGCCGAGGGACTCTGGTGCGCGGGCCCGGGTTTGTGCAGACTGCCCATCAGGAAACCGTGCGAAGGGGGCGAAGTGACATGGCGGAGCCCGAGTTCAACGCTACGGGCGTACGGATAGGGCGTTGGCCCCGCTCACTGACCAAGGCCGGCCAGGTACTGGTCCAGGACGGCAGGCTGGTCCTGCTGACGAGCAACGGACGGGAGATCGACAGCGCGCCGCTGGGCTCCGTGACCGCGGAGAAGCCCTGGTACGCCGGGGACGACAGCACGGTGGCGAGGGTCAACGGCACCCGGTACCGGCTCACCATGGGGCAGCAGGGCCACGCCAAGGACGGCGAGGAGCTGGCCGGGCAGTTCCTGGAGGCGGTCCGCGGCGCGCGGAACGCACGCGGCGTACGGGACTCGCGGGACTGATGGCATGCGAGTTGCGCGGCGGCACCACCTGGGTGACCCTGGTCTCACATCACTCAGGGTGCAGCGGCGGTTACGCTGAGAACCAGCCCCGC
This sequence comes from Streptomyces altiplanensis, assembly GCF_053591575.1. Lineage (NCBI taxonomy): Bacteria > Bacillati > Actinomycetota > Actinomycetes > Kitasatosporales > Streptomycetaceae > Streptomyces > Streptomyces altiplanensis. The sequence goes on from NZ_JBSFUB010000034.1 coordinate 29,765, forward strand.
CGGACCAGACAGCAGACAGCCACTGCTGGATCCGTTCTCCGTCTTCTTCCGGACCTATTCGGGGAGTCGCAGCCGTGATCAGCGAGCCAAGCAGGCACTGCACGGTGGAGCTCCAGGCCCTGCCGTCGCGGATCGGTCAGGTCCGCAGAATCGTATCGGCGCAATTGCGCTACTGGCATCTCGATTCCTTGATAGAACCGGCGGCGCTCGGCGTCACCGAACTGCTGGCCAACGTCCACCGGCACGCAGAGCCGGACAAGACGTGCACCGTGGAGATCGAGCTGCTGCTCGACCGCCTGACGGTGTCCGTCCACGACCACGATCCGCGCCCGCCCACGGTCCGTGAGGCCGGCGCGTCCGAGACGAGCGGGCGCGGTCTCGCGCTGATCGAGGCGGTCAGCGAAAGCTGGGGTGTGCGCCCGCGGGGCGACGCCGGGAAGGTCGTGTGGTTCACGCTGCCCACGCCGTTCCCCGCCGCGGCACTGCCGGAGCGTCCCGTGCGCGGGGCGACGGCCGACGGGCCGTTCCCGCACATCGGGACCGGTCCCGAAGCCGTCCCTTCGACGCAGGTACCCGCCGTCCGGTCCGCCGCGGTGGGCTGACCGGCAGGCGCCCCGCCGCGGCGGGGCACCGGCCGTACCGCGTGACGATGCCACGCGGTACGGCCGGGCGCGCCGCCCGGCGACGGTCATGCGGCGCCGCCCTTCGGCGCGGTACGGCCGAACTGCTCGTCCAGGACGGAGAGCCGGCGCCAGTACTCCTCCTCGTCGATCTCACCGGAGGCGAAGCGGCGGCCGAGCATCGCGATCGGCGAGCTCTCGCCGTACGACGCCCGCTCCTGCCCGGGTCCGCGCCGCCCGGTCCCTCCGCGCCGTACGCCGGTGCGGCGCAGCACGGTCACGACGCCGAGGACGACGGCCGCCCAGAACAGCGGGAAGAGGAGGACCCACGGGCCGGGTCCTTCGTGCGCCAGGGTGTTCATACCGGGTCAGCTCCTCGCTGTGCGTCTCGTCGTGCGGCGCTACGAGCGTCGCTCCGTGAGGGGGTCCCGGTCGTCGTACGGCCGGCGGCAGTGCGTGTACCACGCGGGGAGCAGGCAGGGATTTCGCGGCTCCTTCCGCCTGCGACCCACTTTCTGTACCTACTGGTATGTACAGTGAGGTCATGAGCACACCGGAGAGACTCGTCGAAGCCACCCGCGACCTGCTGTGGGAACGCGGCTACGTGGGAACGAGCCCCAAGGCGATCCAACAGCGCGCGGGTGCGGGCCAGGGCAGCATGTACCACCACTTCACGGGCAAGCCGGACCTGGCGCTGGCCGCGATCCGGCGTACGGCCGAGGAGATGCGGGCCGCTGCAGAGAGGGTGCTGGGCGGTGACGGGCCGGCGTACGGGCGGATCTCGGCGTATCTGCTGCGCGAGCGCGACGTGCTGCGCGGCTGCCCCGTCGGGCGGCTGACGATGGATCCGGACGTCATCGCCGACGACGCGCTGCGGGCGCCGGTCGACGAGACCCTCGACTGGCTGCGCGGGCGGCTCGCCGGAATCGTCGAAGAGGGTGTGGCGGCCGGCGAGTTCGGTGCGGGCGTCGAGCCCGCCGACGTCGCGGCCACGATCGTCGCGACCGTACAGGGCGGCTACGTGCTGGCCCGCGCCTCGGGCTCGACGGCCGTATTCGACGCCGGGGTCCGGGGCCTGCTCGCCCTCCTCGCCGCCACCGGCCCGACTGCCTGAGGAGTCCGCGATGCACGCCATGCAGTACGAGATCACCCTCCCCGCCGACTACGACATGGGCATCGTCCGCGAGCGCGTCGCGACGAAGGGCCACCTCCTCGACGACTTCCCGGGACTCGGCCTCAAGGCGTACCTGATACGGGAGCGCGGAAAGGACTCCCCGGTGAACCAGTACGCGCCGTTCTACCTCTGGAGCACTCCGGCGGGCATGAACTCCTTCCTGTGGGGCCGCGGGTTCGAGGGCGTCGTCAACGACTTCGGACGGCCGGAGGTGCAGCACTGGACAGGTCTCGCGTACGAGGAGGGGCCAGCGGCGGGGGCCGCTGCGCGGACCGCCACCCGCCGACGGGTGCGGCTGCCCGACAACGACAAGCCGGCCGAAGCCGTCGAGCGGGCCCTGACGGCGCACCGGCGGCTGGCGCGCACGGACGGTGCGGTGGCGGCCGCCGTGGCCGTCGACCCCCGGCACTGGGAGATGCTGCACTTCGCGCTCTGGACGCAGGACGCCCCGAAGGAGGCCGGCGACCCCTTCCAGGTGCTGCACCTGTCCGCTCCGGAGCGCGCCGGACTCGGCCGGGGCAGGCAGTGGTGAGCTTCGTCCGTACCGTCCTCGGGGAGGTTCCCGCGACCGGGCTGGGCGTCTGCGACGCCCATGACCACCTCTTTCTGCGTACGCCTCGGCTGCCCGGCCGGGAACTCGACGACACGGAGGAGGCGCGAGCCCGGCTCAACGCCTTCCGCCGGTCGGGCGGTCGGGCGGCCGGGCGGTCGGTCAAACGCGGCGCGCGCGTTCGGGGTGGAGCGGCTCAGCGGCTGATCCGGCGTCCCGCGAACCGGTCGAGTGCGCCGATCACCAGTGCCCGCATCGTCTCGCTGCCCTTGTGCCCCGCGTCGTCGACGACGGTCAGCTCCGCGTCCGGCCAGACCTGGGCGAGTTCCCAGGCGGTGCCGTGCGGGCTGCTGAGGTCGTGGCGGCCGTGGAGCAGTACGCCCGGGATGCCGGCCAGCCGTCCCGCGTCGCGCAGCAGCTGTCCTTCGTCCAGCCAGGCGCCGTGGGCGAAGTAGTGGGAGGCGAGGCGCACCAGCGCGGTGCGGGCGGTGTCGGGGAGACCGCCGTAGGGGTTGGCGTCGCCGCCCGGTTCCAGGGAGAGCACCGCGTCCTCCCAGGCGCACCAGTCGGCGGTCGCCCTGGCCCGTACGTCCGGGTCGGGGTCCGAGACGAGCCGTGCGTACGCCGCGACGAGGTCGCCGTCGCGGGCGTCCCCGGGAACGCCCGCCCGCAGCCGCTCCCACGCCTCGGGGAAGAACCGTGCGACGCCCCGGTAGAGCCAGTCGATCTCCGAGCGGCGGGTCGTGGTGACACCGGAGATGACGATCTCCGAGACGCGGTCCGGATGGGCCTCGGCGTAGGCGAGGATCAGCGTGGAACCCCAGGATCCGCCGAAGAGCAGCCAGCGGTCGATGCCCAGGTGTTCCCTCAGCCGTTCCATGTCGCGGACCAGCTGGTGGGTGGTGTTGTGGGTGAGGTCGGTGGCGGGGTCGCTCGCGTGCGGCGTGCTGCGGCCGCATCCGCGCTGGTCGAAGAGGACGGTCCGGTAGCGCTCCGGGTCGAAGTAGCGGCGTACGCCGGGGGCGCAGCCGGAGCCGGGGCCGCCGTGGACGACGAGCGCGGGCTTGCCCCCGGGGTTGCCGCAGACCTCCCAGTGGACGAGGTTGCCGTGGCCGACGTCGAGCATGCCCTGGTCGTAGGGGTCGATGGGCGGATAGCGGCCGGTCACGCCGTTCCCTTCGCGCTCGCGAGCGCGGCGAGCGGGTCGTCGAGCACCGGCTGCCACGCCAGCTCGGCCGCTCCCACGAGGCTGTTGTGGTCGAGCGTGCACGGCAGGATGGGTACGCCGCCGCTGCGTCCCCAGAGACTGCGGTCGGCGACCACGGCGCGCAGCCGTTCCGGGTCGGCGTCGAACAGTTCGCGGTGGAGGCCGCCGAGGATGATGCGGTCGGGGTTGAGGATGTTGACGAGTCCGGCGAGGCCGAGGCCGAGGCGGTCGACGAGCTCCTCGCCGGCCCTGCGGATCGTGGGGTCGTCGTACTTCCCGCGCAGCAGTTCGCGGGACTGCTGGAGCAGCGAGACCTCGGGTCCCGGGGGGCGGCCGGCCGCGGTGAGGAAGGCCAGCGGGTCGGTCTCGACGTCGAGGCAGCCGCGGCCGCCGCAGTAGCAGGGGCGGCCGTCGGGGTTGACCGTGAGGTGGCCGACTTCGAGGGCGAGGCCCGAACTGCCGGTGTGCAGGCGGCCGTCGACGACCAGTGCGCCGCCGACGCCCCGGTGGCCGGTGGCGACGCAGAGGAGGTGCTGGGCGCCGCGTCCCGCTCCGTGGCGGTGTTCGGCGAGTGCGGCGAGATTGACGTCGTTGCCGGCGAAGGCGGGGCCCGTGATGCCCGCCGCGCGTACCTGTTCGGCGAAGATGTCGCGGACCGGGGAGCCCGCGGGCCACGCGAGGTGCAGCGGGTTGAGGGCGGTGCCCTCCGGTTCGGCGACGGCGGACGGCACGGCGAGGCCCGCGCCGACGCAGCGACGGCCGCTCTCGCGCAGCAGTCCGGCGCCGGCCTCGACCGCCGCCCCGATGACCTGCGCCGGGTCGGCGGAGACCGTCTCGCAGCCGGGCGCGGTCGCGACGGTCCGGCCGCCGAGGCCGACGAGCGCCGCGCGGTAGCCGTCGGCGTGGATCTGCGCGGCGAGGACGACGGGGCCCGAGTCGTTGACGGCCAGCCGGTGCGAGGGGCGGCCCTGCGAGCCGGCCGCCGCACCCGGCCGGGAGTCGACCTGGATCAGCCCCAGGGACTCCAGTTCGGCGGCGACCGCGCCGGCGGTGGCCCTGGTGACGCCGAGTTCGGCGGTGAGGACGGCACGGGTCGGCGCCCGTCCTGTGTGCACCAGTTCCAGGGCGGGCCCGAGCGCGCTCCGGCCCCTCTCCAGCCTCGTTCTGATGGTGGTCGCCTTCCCGTTCATGGGGGCGAGTCTCCCATGCCGGAAAAGATCGTCCGGGCCCGGCTCCGCCGGTCCGCGGCGCCGTCGCCCGCCTTGTACGGATCGGGGCGCGGCCCCTATGCTGACTTTGTGCCGCAACTAAACAAACCAGGGACGGCCGCTCCCGGAGGCCGGGGCGGGAACACCGCCGCAGCCTCCCTGTCCCGCCTCCGTATCGCGCTGACCGTTTTCTTCGCCCTCGACGGCTTCCTCTTCGCCGGCTGGGTGGTCCGCATCCCCGCCATCAAGGAGCAGACGGGGGCCTCCGCGAGCGACCTCGGCCTCGCCCTCCTGGGGGTGTCCGGGGGCGCGGTGATCACGATGATGCTCACCGGGCGGCTCTGCCGGCGCTTCGGCAGCCACCCGGTGACCGTGGCCTGCGGCGTGCTGCTGTCCCTGAGCATCGCGCTGCCCGCGCAGACGCACTCGACGCTCGCGCTCGGTCTGGTGCTGCTGGTCTTCGGTGCCTCGTACGGTGGCATCAACGTCGCGATGAACAGTGCCGCGGTCGATCTGGTCGCGGCCATGCGGCGCCCGGTGATGCCGAGTTTCCACGCCGCCTTCAGCCTCGGCGGCATGACCGGGGCCGGGCTGGGCGGCCTGGTCGCCGCCCACCTCTCCCCCACCGCCCATCTGCTGGGCCTGACCGGCACCGGGCTCGTCGTGACCGCCCTGGCCGCTCCCGCACTGCTGCGCAACCGGGTGCCTTCTCCGGAACGCCTCCAGGGACAGCCGGAGAACGGCCCGCGACCGCTCCGGGGAACGGCCCGAAAGGCCGTCGCGCTCTTCGGAGTGATCGCGCTGTGCACGGCGTACGGCGAAGGGGCGCTCGCGGAGTGGGGCACCCTCCACCTCCAGCAGGACCTCCACGCCCACCCGGGCGTCGCCGCCGCCGGATACTCCCTCTTCGCGCTGGCCATGGCGGCGGGCCGGCTCAGCGGCACCACACTGCTCGAACGGCTCGGCCAGACCCGCACCCTGGTGGCGGGCGGGGCGCTCGCCGCTGCGGGCATGCTCCTCGGCGCGCTCGCGCCCGCCACCTGGCTGGTGCTCCTCGGCTTCGCCGTGACCGGGCTCGGCCTCGCGAACATCTTCCCCGTGGCCGTCGCCAGGGCGGGCGAGCTGGCCGGACCGAGCGGTGTCGCGGCGGCGTCCACGCTCGGTTACGGCGGCATGCTCGTCGGACCGCCGGTCATCGGTTTCCTCGCCGACTGGTTCTCCCTTCCCGTCGCCCTGACGACAGTGGCCGTACTGGCCGCCGTCTCCGCGCTCCTGGGGTACTCGGCACGGAATGCGTCCCCGGGCGGCCCCGTCTGAGTAGGCGTACTCAGGCGGGCCCGGCTCCGCGGGCGCACCCTGGGGGCAACCCACCGGACGGAGAGACCGCCATGGCCACTCGACAGCTGCACACCGCCGCACACCTGACGTTCCGCAACCCCGCCTCGCTGGTCTACCTCGGCCTGGTCGCGGCGACCGCGGTGTTCGTCACGGCCGACACCCTCTTCGTCACCCACGAGGACGCCTCGTTCGCCGGAGTGTGGCTGTTCCTGCTCAGCGCGCCCACGGTCTTCGCCTTCTTCATCGGCGGCGACCTCTTCGGGGGGACCGTGAGCGAGTCCGCGTGGTTCCTGTACGTCGCCCTGCCGGTCTCCGTGCTCATCCAGTCGTTCGCACTCGGCTGGTTCCTCCGGCTGCTCCGCGGCGTCTCGCGCCCCGTCCGACCACAGGGCGCCTGACTTCCATGCGGCAGCTGGCACAATCTGCCGCATGGAGGCCGCCGAGTTCATCAAGACGCTTGACCAGCAAGGCCGGTTGATGGCCGCCGCCGCCGAACAGGCGGGTCCGGACGCCCTCGTGCCCACCTGCCCCGACTGGCAGGTGCGGGACCTGCTGCGGCACACGGGCGCGGTCCACCGGTGGGCGACGTCCTATGTCGTAGCGGGCCATACGGAGCGCCGCCCCCTGGAAAGCGGGCCCGGCCCGGACGGGGAGGCACTGCTGCACTGGTTCCGGGAGGGACACGGCCTGCTGGTGGCCGCGCTGAACACGGCCCCCAAGGACCTGGAGTGCTGGACCTTCCTGCCCGCGCCGTCGCCGCTCGCCTTCTGGGCCCGGCGCCAGGCGCACGAGACGGCGGTCCACCGCGCGGACGCGGAGTCGGCACTGGGCACCGCACTGTCCCCGCTGGGGCCGGAGTTCGCGGCGGACGGCGTCGACGAGCTGCTCCGCGGATTCCATGCCCGCGACCGCAGCCAGGTGCGCACCGACGAGCCGCGCGTTCTGCGCGTACGGGCGACGGACTCGGGCGACGTGTGGACGGTGCGGCTCTCCGGCGGCCCGCCGCGCACGGAGCGGGGCGGCGAAGGGCCCGCCGACTGCGAGCTGAGCGGGCCCGCCGGACAGCTCTGCCTGGCCCTCTGGAACCGGCTGCCGCTCTCCGTGCTCACCGTGTCCGGTGACGACGCGCTCGCGCGCCTGTGGCAGGAGAAGTCAGCCGTCTGACCGCGCCCCCGGCCCGGCGTGGCGCGCCCGGCCCGCGTCGGTGGGCACCGCCCGCACTCCCCCGCGGTCCCCGCCGCGCATCCCGCGACGGGCCGGCCCGTCCTTCTCCAGCCGCCCGGTCGGCCGGGAGAGCGCGCTCCGGCTCCGGCGGGTGCGGGACGAGAGCTCCGGGCCGCGGTGCGCGCCACGCCCTCGCCGTCCACCCGCCGGCGCCGCCGCCGGCCTCTCCACCGTGCGCGGCCGACGGGTGCCTCTTGCCCGCCGGCCGCGCACGCTGTGAGACTTCGGGACATGACGCCGAGGACGCAGGCACAGCGCGACGCGATGACGGTCGAGATCGGGTACGCCCTGCTAAGCGCGGCCGTCCTGGCGGGCGTCGCCTTCGCGGCCGTCACCGGCCCCTGGTACCTCCTCGGCGCCTCCCCCGCCGTGAGCAGGGTCATGCTGGTCGCCGGGGGCGCCCTGGCGGTGGCCGTCTTCGTCCTGCGGGTCGTGCATGTGCTGTGGGGCTACCGGGGCGCGCCCGGGACTCAGCCCAGCCAGCCCGGCCGTACCAGCCCCGACTCGTAGGCCAGTACGACCAGTTGGGCCCGGTCGCGGGCGCCGAGCTTCACCATGGCGCGGCTGACGTGTGTCTTCGCGGTGAGCGGGCTGACGACGAGACGGCGGGCGATCTCCTCGTTGGACAGCCCGATGCCCGCCAGGGCCATCACCTCCCGCTCCCGTTCGGTGAGCTGCCCCAGCGCCTCGCTCCCGGACGGTTCCCTGGAACGGGCCGCGAACTCCGCGATCAGCCTGCGCGTCACACCGGGCGACAGCAGCGCGTCCCCGTGCACCACCGCCCGTACCGCCCGCAGCAGCTCCTCCGGCTCGGTGTCCTTGACGAGGAATCCCGAGGCCCCGCTGCGGATCGCCTCGAAGACGTACTCGTCGAGCTCGAAGGTGGTCAGCATGATCACCTTTACGCCGTCCAGCGACGCGTCGCCGGTGATCCCACGGGTGGCGGCGAGCCCGTCGAGCAGCGGCATGCGGATGTCCATCAGTACGACGCCGGGACGCAGTTCGCGGACCAGGCGCACCGTTTCCTCGCCGTCGGCCGCCTCCCCCACGACCTCGATGTCGGGCTGTGCGGCGAGCAGGGCCCGGAAGCCGGCCCGTACCAGTGCCTGGTCGTCGGCGAGCAGTACGCGGATCACGAGCTCTCCTTCTGCGGATGCTGCGGGTGCTGCGGAGACCGCGGGTGCCGCGCGGCGGCGAACGGGAGGGTGGCCTCCACCCGGAAGCCGCCGTCCGGGCGCGGCCCGGCCTCGATCGTGCCACCGAGGGAGGCCGCGCGCTCGCGCATGCCCACCAGACCGTTGCCGCTGCCGCCCGCGCCGCCGCCGGTGGCCGGACCCTCGTCGTCGACGCGCAGGCCGAGGCGGCCGGGCGCGTAGCCGAGGGTGACCCGGGCGGTACGGGAGCCGGAGTGCCTGACGACATTGGTCAGGGCCTCCTGGACGATCCGGAAGGCGGCCAGATCGGTGCCGGGCGGCAGGGCGGCCGGTATCCCTTCGGTCGTGATCTCCACGGTGAGGCCGGCTCCCGAGGCCTGCTCCACGAGTTCGGGCAGCCGGTCGAGTCCGGGCGCCGGGGAGCGCGGTGCGGCGCCCGGCGCGCGGAGCGTGTCGAGGACCTGCCGGACCTCGCCGAGCGCCTCCTTGCTGGCGGCCTTGATGGTGGTCAGGGCACTGCGGGCCTGCTCGGGATCGGAGTCGAGCAGGGCCAGGCCCACGCCCGCCTGGACGTTGATGACCGAGATGCTGTGGGCGAGTACGTCGTGGAGTTCGCGGGCGATGCGCAGCCGTTCCTCGTCGGCGCGCCGCTTCTCGGCGGCCTGGCGCTCGACGCGCTCGCGGGCCCACTGCTCCCTGCGTACACGTACGAGTTCCGAGGCGGTGACGATGGCCACCACCCAGGCGGCGACGACCAGTTCCTGGCCCCAGGGCGCGGCGTCGTCCCCGGCGGGCGGCAGCCACTGGTAGAGCCAGTGGGAGACGAGGACGTGACCCGCCCAGAGCATCCCGAGCGCCGCCCAGGCGGCCCGCCGGTGACCGGCGACGACGGCGGAGAAGCAGCCCATGACGACGGGGACGAAGACCGGTCCGTACGGATAGCCCGCGCCCAGATAGACCATCGCGGCCGCCGACGCGCCGAACGCCACGAGCACGGGACACCGGTGACGCAGCAGGAGAAGCGCCGCTCCCGCGAACAGCAGGAGCCGGGCGAAGACGTCGAGCGGGGGCAGGCCGGGCTGCCCCTGGGCCGCGAACCCGGACCCGGCCTGGACGAACACGGTCACGGCCAGCGTCGAGGCCCACGGCAGCCGGCCGTCCGCCCGCCACGTCACCCAGGGCTGCCGGCGCCGCGGCCCGCCCCGCCGCCAGGGGGGACCGCCGCGCCACCGTTCCCGCTGCGCTTCCATACCGGCCACGCTAGACGGCGGGCGGCGGCCGGGGCGTCAGCCGGGCGGCGTGATCACACGTACTCCCCGCGGAGTACCTGGCCGTCGGGGGCCGCCGCCGGAGCCTCCCGCAGGCCGAAGCGGGCCCGGCCCTGCGCTCCCCGCACCAGCGGTGCTGGGTCAGGATCCGTCGCTGCTGCCGGGCGCGGCGAAGGGGACGGCGCCTGCGGCCTGACCGCCGGGCCGCGCCCCCATGGCCTGCGGCCTGCGGTTCACGGCCGGTCCAGCGCACTCAGCGCGCGCTGGACGACGGGGCGCGTACGCACCATCTCGGCCAGCGTCGTCGAGCCGCGCGTGATCCCCGCGAACATCTTCCAGGCCGGCCTGAACCCGGTTATGGCCGCGTGCAGCAGCCCCGGCCGCCGCTCGAACAGCGCGAGCATCCGCCGCCCGACACCCATCTCCACACCCAGCCCCGCCTTGATGGCGAAGGCGTAGTTCAGCGCCTGGCGGCGGGCGTCCACGGCGTCCTGCGACTCCGCGATCCGCACCGCCCACTCCCCCGCGAGCCGCCCCGACCGCAGCGCGAAGGAGATGCCCTCACGGGTCCACGGCTCCAGCAGCCCCGCCGCGTCCCCGCACACCAGCACCCGGCCGCGCGAAAGCGGCGAATCGTCGCTGCGGCACCGCGTCAGGTGCCCGGAGGACACCGCGGGTTCGAAGCCGGCCAGCCCGAGGCGGGCGATGAAGTCCTCCAGGTACCGCTTGGTGGCGGCGCCGTCACCGCGCGCCGAGATCACGCCGACCGTCAGCGTCTCCCCCTTGGGGAACACCCAGCCGTAACTCCCCGGGAGCGGCCCCCAGTCGATGAGCACCCGCCCCGCCCAGTCCTCGGCGACCGTCGCGGGCACCGGGATCTCCGCCTCCAGGCCGAGATCCACCTGGTCGAGCTTGACCCCGACATGCGCCCCTATCCGGCCGGCGCTGCCGTCCGCGCCGACCACCGAACGGGCGAGCACCGTCTCGCCGTCCGCCAGGACGACGGCCACCGTACGCCGGTCCGGCACGGCCGAGCCGTGCTGCTCGACGCGCGCGACCGACGCTCCGGTACGGACCACGGCGCCCGCCTTCCGCGCCTCCTCGACCAGCCCGGCGTCGAACTCCGGCCGGTTGATGAGACCGAAGAGCATCTGCTTCGAACGGCGTGTCCGCGTCAGCTTCCCGCCCAGCGAGAACGTCACGGCATGCACGCGGTCCTTGAACGGGAGTTCGAAGCCGGGTGGCAGCGCGTCGCGCGACGGTCCGATGATGCCGCCGCCACAGGTCTTGTAACGGGGCAGCTCCGCCTTCTCCAGAAGGAGTACGCGCCGCCCCGCGACCGCGGCCGCATAGGCCGCCGACGACCCGGCGGGCCCCGCACCGACCACCACGACGTCCCACACCGGCTCTTCGCGCTCACGTCCGGCGTCTGCGTTCTCGCTGCTCACGATGTGCTTCTGCTCCTGATCCGCCCAGTGGTCCGTACTGCTGACGCATCCTACGGCGCAGGAGCCGCCGATCTCGCTGTGGGAGGATCGGGCGTGCTTTTGTCGGCATACCCCGTACGAACGCATATACGTACAACAACGTCGCACCCACGAGGAGCGTGCCCATGAACGCGAATCCGATCGCCGAGACCATCGCCTCACTGATGCCCCGCGCGAAGACGGAGCTGGCCGAGCTGGTGGCCTTCCAGTCGGTGGCGGATCCCGCGCAGTTCCCGAAGAGCGAGTGCGAGGCGGCCGCGGTCTGGGTCGCCGACTCACTGCGCTCCGAGGGCTTCGAGGACGTCGCGCTGCTCGACACCCCCGACGGCACCCAGTCGGTCTACGGTTTCCTGCCGGGCCCGGCAGGCGCTCCGACCGTTCTGCTGTACGCGCACTACGACGTGCAGCCGCCGCTGGACGAGTCCGCCTGGGTCTCCCCGCCCTTCGAGCTGACCGAGCGCGACGGCCGCTGGTACGGGCGCGGCGCGGCCGACTGCAAGGGCGGCCTCATCATGCACCTGCTCGCGCTGCGCGCCCTCAAGGCGAACGGCGGCGTCCCGGTCTCGGTGAAGGTCATCGCGGAGGGCTCGGAGGAGCAGGGCACGGGCGGCCTGGAGCAGTACGCCGAGGCGCACCCCGAGCTGCTGGCCGCCGACACCATCGTCATCGGCGACACCGGCAACTTCCGCGTCGGCCTGCCGACGGTCACCGCGACGCTGCGCGGCATGACCATGCTGCGCGTGCGGATCGACACCCTTGAGGGCAACCTGCACTCGGGACAGTTCGGCGGCGCCGCCCCGGACGCGCTGGCCGCGCTCATCCAGCTGCTGGCCTCGCTGCGCGCGGAGGACGGCTCCACGACGGTGGACGGGCTGACCGCCGACTCCTCGTGGGACGGCCTGGAGTACCCCGAGGAGGAGTTCCGCAAGGACGCGCGCGTCCTCGACGGTGTCGGGCTGATCGGCCACGGCTCGGTCGCCGACCGCATCTGGGCCCGTCCCGCCGTCACCGTCATCGGCATCGACTGCCCGCCGGTGGTCGGCGCGACGCCGTCCCTCCAGGCGAGCGCGCGGGCGCAGATCAGCCTGCGGGTGCCGCCGGGGCAGGACGCCGCCGAGGCGACGAAGCTGCTGACCGCGCACCTCCTGGCGCACACGCCGTGGGGCGCGCGGGTCTCGGTGGAGCAGGTGGGCCAGGGCCAGCCGTTCAAGGCGGACGTCAGCAGCCCGGCGTACACCTCGATGGCGGAGGCGATGCGCGTGGCGTATCCGGGCGAGGAGATGCAGACGTCCGGCATGGGCGGCTCGATCCCGCTGTGCAACACGCTCTCCGCCCTCTACCCGAAGGCCGAGATCCTGCTCATCGGCCTCAGCGAGCCCGAGGCGCAGATCCACGCGGTGAACGAGAGCGTCTCGCCCGGGGAACTGGAGCGGATGTCCGTCGCCGAGGCGCTGTTCCTCGTCAACTACGCGCGCTCGAAGCAGGGTTGACCGGACCGGTTACGCGTGGAGCGGAGATCGCCGACAGCGTAGACCCGTGCGGCGGACGGCCGGCCCGTCGTACGTTCGCCGCATGGACCTTGTCGAGATACTCCCCGGCCGCCTGCACATGTTCCGCTTCCCCATCGGCCAGGCGTACCTCTGGCGCGACGGTGGGGAACTGACCCTGATCGACGCGGGCCACAAGGACGCGGCGGCGGACATCGAAGAGGCGGTACGGGGCCTGGGCCTGCGCCCGGAGAACATCCGCCGGATCGTCCTCACCCACTGCCACCGCGACCACGTCGGCGCCGCCGGGGAACTGGCGCGGCGGTACGGCGCCGAGGTGGTGGCGCACCGCCTCGACGCGCCCGTGATCCGCGGCGAGCAGCCGGTGCCCGAGCCCGTGCTGCTGGACTGGGAGCGTCCGCTGTACGCCCACGGGCTGACGGTGGAGCCGGCCCCGGCCACCCGGGTGGACCGGGAGGCCGAGGACGGCGACCTGCTGGGCTTCGGCGACGGCGCGCGGGCCGTTCACGCCCCCGGCCACACGGACGGCAGCATGGCCGTCCATCTCCCGCACCACGGCGTGCTGTTCACGGGCGACTGCGTCGCCGGCGTCGGCCAGGTCATGCTGGGCGTGTTCAACACCGACCGCGAGCGGGCCCTGGAGTCCTTCCGCCGCCTGGCGGCGCTCGCCCCCGCCGTCGCCTGCTTCGGCCACGGCGACCCGCTGACGCACGGCACGGCTGCCGTTCTGCGGGCATCAGCCGACCGGGACTCCGGCCTCCAGGTTGAGCACGGCTGACCTCTCGCGGGCCCGCAGTGCCCAGCGCAGCCGCTCGTAACGGTTGGGGGGCAGCAGACCGGCGGCCTCCTCCTCGGTGACGAAGCGCCAGCCGCGCAGTTCGGAGCCGGGCAGCACCAGCCGCCCGGCCGCCGCGCTGTCGAGCGTGCCACCGTCGAAGATCAGCCGCAGACCGCCGAAGGCGGGTGGCCGCGGCGGCTCCCAGTCGACGACCAGCAGCTTGGGCACGTCGACGAGTTCTATCCCTATCTCCTCCTTGACCTCGCGTATGCCGGCGCGTGCGGGCGCCTCCCCCCGCTCCACGACACCGCCGGGGAACTCCCATCCCGGCTTGTAGGTGGGATCGACGAGCAGCACCCGGTCCGCCTCGTCGAAGAGCAGCACGCCCGCGGCGAGGGTTTCGGCGGTGGGCGCGGGGGTCTGCACGATCTCGCAGTTCCCGGCGGCCCCGGTCCGTACGGCGTCGGCGATCCGTACGGCGGTCTCGGCGGCGGTCAGTCCACTGGTGTCGATGACATGGGCGTCACCGGCGAGCCAGGAGAGCGCGGCGCGGTACGGCTCGATGTGCTCGTACGCCCACTGCCGTACGCGCTCGCTCCCTTCGGGATCGTCCGCCCACTCCTCGCGGGCGGCGATCCGCGCGCGCAGGATCGTTTCGTCTGCCGACAGCAGCACATGGCACACCGGGATGCGCCGCGCGGCGAGACCGCCGAAGATCTCGTCGCGGTACTCCTGGCGCAGGAGCGTCATGGGCACCACCAGCGTGCCGCCCACTTCGGCGAGCAGCGCGGCCGCGGTGTCGACGACCAGACGGCGCCAGATGGGGAGGTCCTGGTAGTCGCCGACCTCCGCGAGCCGCTTCTGGGGCAGCAGGTAACGCAGTCCCCCGCCGATCAGTTCGGGGTCGTAGAAGGTGCTGTTCGGGATCAGATCGATCAGTTCGCGCGCGGCGCTGGTCTTGCCCGCACTGAACGCACCGTTGATCCAGACGATCACGGTTCCCCCTCTTCCGTAGCCCCCAGTGGTTCGTCCGCGACACACTGCCACGGAAACCCCGGGTCACCGCATCGTGCCCGCGACCGTTTGGGCACACAACCGTGCCGTTGCTGTCGCATGCCGGAGGCAACCGCACGGGGCACGGGTGGCGTCGGACCGTACAGGAGAAGGCCCGGCCCGAACGGGGAACCGTGACGCACCTGTGCGGAGTCTCGTTGGGGCAACGGGAGCAGGAGTTCAACAGGCATGGGAGCGGGGTGCGGCATGAGTCGCATGGTGTTGGAACAGTTCCCGGCCGGAGGCCCGCGCGGCAGCCGGCCGGCCGAGGAGTTCGCCCTGGCACGACGCGCGGAGGGATGCCCGGCGGAGGTCGTGATGGACCTGGAGTCGGACGCCTTCCTGGTGGTCGTGGCGGAGCGGGCGGCGGAAGCCGGGGCGGCCGGCTACTCCGTGGCGTCGAGGTCGTCGGCGTAGTGCTCGATCGCGCGGCGGTAGCTCCGCACGCGTGGGTCGCCGCTGGTGGCCGCCAGGGCCTTGAGCAGCGTCCGTACGGCTTCGCGGCCCTCGCCGGTGTTGTACAGGGCCATGGCGAGGAAGGACTCCAGGGCCGCGTCGTGCGGGAACTCCGCCAGACCGCGGCGCAGGGTGCGCAGGGCCGGTTCGTAGCGGCCCAGCACGCGGTAGGTGCTGCCCAGACCCAGGAAGGCGCCGTGGCGGTCCTCCTGCGGCAGGCCGGGGAGGTCCAGCGCGCGTTCGTAGTACGGGACGGCCTCGCTCTCCAGGCCGAGCACGTCGTGCGCCCACGCGGTCTGGTAGGCGATCCGGGCGTCCCGCGGATACCGCTCGGCCAGCGTCACCAGCCGGCCGCGGGCCTCGGCGGCCCGGCCCTCCTCCCGCAGCCGTACCGCTTGCACCAGCGCTGTGTCCCGCTCGTGGTCACCGTTCACCGGCCCAAGCTACAACGGCCGGTGGGTCCGGACACGGGCCGGGCGGCGCCTTGAGCGGCCGGGCGGTCGTCCCGGCCGGGCGGCGTCTTGACCGGCCGGGCGGTCGTCCTGGCCGGGCGGCGTCTTGACCGGCCGGGCGGTCGTCCCCGTCAGCCGGCGTACGCCGCCGCCTCGCCCGGCCGTCCGCCGAGCGAGGCGGCGGCCGCCGCGCCCACCAGGCCCGCGTCGGTTCCGGTCAGGGCCGGAGCGACCCTCAGCCGCTGCACGAAGGAGAGCGTGGCGTACGTACGCAGAGCGCTGCGCAGGGGTGCGAAGAGCACGTCGCCCGCGCCCGCCACTCCCCCGCCGACGACGGCGATCTCGATCTCGGCCAGCGTCGCGGTCGCGGCGATTCCGGCGGCCAGGGCCTGGGCCGCCCGCCGGTACGACGCGACGGCGACCGGGTCTCCGGCCCGGGCGGCGGCGGCCACCGCGGCGGCGGTGGTGTCGCCGTCCGGGCCCGGCCGCCAGCCCTGGTCGAGCGCCCGGCGCGCGATGTTGGGGCCGCTGGCGATCCGCTCGACACAGCCGCGCGACCCGCACGGGCACAGGTCGCCGTCCAGATCGACGCTGATGTGGCCGATGTGGCCCGCGTTGCCCGTCGGGCCCGGATGCAGCCGCCCGTCCAGGACCAGGCCGCCGCCGACACCCGTGGAGACGACCAGGCACAGCGCGTTGTCGTACCCGCGGGCCGCGCCCTGCCAGTGCTCGGCGGCCGTCATCGCCACGCCGTCGCCGACCAGGGTGACCGGCCGGCCTCCTGCCGCCCGGCGTACCCGCTCGACCAGCGGGAAGTCGCGCCACCCCGGGACGTTGACCGGACTGACCGTACCGGCGGAGGCGTCCACCGGTCCCGCGCTGCCGATGCCGACGGCCGTGGCGCGCTCCCACAACGGGGAGGCGGTCAGCTCGCCGAACACCCCGCCGACCGCACGCATCACGCTCTCGGCGTCCTCACGCGCGGGCGTCGGCCGCTGCGCGCGCAGGAGAATCCGGCCGTCACCGTCCACCAGCGCTCCGGCGATCTTGGTGCCGCCGATGTCGAGAGCGGCGACGAGGTCGGTGTGCATGGGTGTCTGATCTCCAGCGGGCAGGGGGTGGCAGCAGGTCAGGGCAAGTCTCCATTCACATGACAACGTTGTCCAGGCCCTATGCTCGACGCCACACCCTTCGCACACCGGCGAGCACGCCCCGCATGCCGGACACCGCACCGACGAGGACAGGACAGCGCACCGTGGCCGAGACCGAAAGCCGCCGCCCCGAACCCCGCTACGGCAATCGGCCGACCATGAAGGACGTCGCCGCCCGCGCCGGGGTCGGCCTCAAGACGGTCTCCCGCGTCGTGAACGGCGAAGCGGGCGTCACACCCGACACCGAACAGCGTGTCCAGGAGGCGATCGAGGCGCTGGGCTTCCGCCGCAACGACAGCGCGCGCGTCCTGCGCAAGGGCCGCACCGCCAGCATCGGCCTCGTCCTCGAAGACCTCGCGGACCCGTTCTACGGGCCGCTGAACCGCGCCGTGGAGGAAGTGGCCCGCGCCCACGGCGCCCTCCTCATCAACGGATCGAGCGCCGGGGACCCCGCCCGCGAACAGGAACTGGTACTCGCGCTCTGCGCCCGGCGCGTCGACGGTCTCATCGTGATCCCGGCCGGGGACGACCACCGCTACCTGGAGCCGGAGATCGCGGCGGGCGTCGCCACCGTCTTCGTGGACCGCCCCGCCGGGAAGATAGACGCGGACGTGGTGCTCTCCGACAGTTTCGGCGGCGCGCGCGAGGGTGTGGCCCATCTGATCGGGCACGGCCACCGCCGTATCGGCTTCATCGGCGACCAGCCGCGCATCCACACGGCCAACGAGCGGCTCCGCGGCTACTACGCCGCGATGGAGGAAGCCGGGCTGCCGGCCGACGACGCCTGGGTGTCGCTCGGTTCCACGGCTCCCGAGCGGGTGCGGGACGCGGTCACCACGATGCTGGACGCCCCCGAGCCCGTCACCGCGATCTTCGCGGGCAACAACCGGGTGACGGTGACGGCGGTACGGGCCCTCGCCGACCGGGAGCACCCGGTCGCCCTGGTCGGGTTCGACGACATCGAACTCGCCGACCTGCTCCGGCCCGGCCTCACCGTCGTCGCGCAGGACGCCGCCACGCTGGGCCGCGCCGCGGCCGACCGCCTCTTCCGCCGCCTCGACGGCGCGGACGACCCGCCCGCGCGCGTGGAACTCCCGACGCGCCTCATCGCGCGCGGCTCGGGCGAGCTCCCGCCGTGGACGCCCTGAGCCCTGTCCGGCCACCCGACGGGCCGGACCAGGACCCGGTCCGGCGGGCCCGGTCCGGCAGGTCCGGTCCGGCAGGTCCGGTCCGGCAGGTCCGGTCCGGCGCGGCCTCAGCAGACCGGCAGACCGGGCACGGGCTTGTCGTTCTCGCCGCCCTTGATGTAGACGTCGCTGACGAAGACACCGGTGTTTCCGCTGTCGTCGTCGGTCCTGGCCCACCAGACGTTCGTCCACTGGCCCGAGGTCTCCCTGCGGCCGAGGTTCTGCTGGCAGTAGAAGTAGTTGGTGCCCGCGTTCAGCACACCGGCCTCGGCGCCGGACGCCGTGTAGGACTTCGCGGTCTGCCAGACCGTGCAGTTGTACTTGCCCGCGCCGATGCTGTGGCAGGCGGGCTCCTGAGCCGGTTCGTCCGGGCCGTTCCCGCCGCCGGCCGTGGTCGTCGAGCCGTCGTCGCCGGAGCCGCCGGTCGTCGTACCGTCCGGGCGGCCCGGGCCGCCCGAGGTGTCGGCGCCGTCGGCGGAATCCGACGTACCGGAATCGCCGCCGTCCTTGCCGTCGTCCGAACCGGTGCCCTTGCCGTCGCCCGAGCCGCCGGAGTCCTTGCCGTCGTCGCCGTCGTCATCGCCTGCGGGCGCCTTCGCGTCCGGTCGCGGGCTCTTCTCGGCCTCCTGCCCGGCGGATCCGGAGCCGGCCGGCTTCTTCGTGGCGGAAGGCTCGTCCCCCGCGGGCATCCGGCCGAGGCTGCCGGGCGAGGCGCTTCCCTCCCCCGCCACCTTCGCCTGCCCTGCGGGCACCGACTCCGTACGGTCGGTGAGGACGTACGTCACACCGCCGCCGGCCAGCAGGACGGCCGCGACGCCCGCCGCCACCAGAACAGCCCTGCCGCGCCCGGACTTGTCCCCCGGCGCGGGGCCGGGCCCGGCGGGCGGCGGACCGGCCACGGGGCCGAACCCCTCCGGCCGGTGCGCAAGCGCGTCGTGCACCGTCATTTCCCGGGGCGGACCGCAGGAGCCGTCAGGGGCGCGGGGCGCGGGAGAGGCGCCCTGCGCGAAGCCGGCCTGCGCACCAGAGCCGGCCTGTGCACCACTGTCCCCGGCACCAACACCGCCGCGCAACGCCGTCGTGGCCGACGGGTCCTCGCCGGCGGCGACCGCCGCGAGCAGCCGGGCCGCCTCCCGGGCGTCGGGACGCCGCGCCGGGTCCTTGCTCATCAGCCGCTGGAGTACGGGCCCGAGCGGCCCGGCCCGCCGCGGCTCCGGCAGCGGTTCCTGGACGATCGCGGTCAGCGTCGACCAGGTCGAGGTACGGCGGAACGGAGAACCGCCCTCCACCGCCGCGTACAGCGTCGCACCGAGCGCCCAGACGTCGGACGCGGGACCCGGCTGCTGACCCTGGGCGCGCTCGGGCGCCAAGTAGTCGAGGGAGCCGACCAGTTCGCCGCTGCGGGTGAGGTGGGCTGTGGAGCCGTCGCCCGGGTCGTCCATGGCCGCGATCCCGAAGTCGGTGAGCACCACCCGCCCGCTGGTGCGGTCGAGCAGCACATTGCCCGGTTTGACGTCGCGGTGCAGCACTCCGACAGCGTGTGCGGCGCCCAGCGCCTCCAGCACCCTGGCGCCGATGGACGCGGCTTCGCGGGGACCCAGGAGGCCCCGCTCACTCAGTACGTCGTCCAGGGAGGGCCCGTCGACGAGTTCCATGACGATGACCGGGCGGCCGTCGTGCTCGGTGACGTCGTGGACGGCGATGACTCCGGGGTGGCGTACGCGCGCGGCGGCCCGCGCCTCGCGCTGCATCCGGATCCGCAGGCCGTCCAGTTCCGGCGCCGACGAGTCGTTGTACGTACGCAGTTCCTTGACCGCGACCTCGCGGCCGAGCACCTCGTCGACGGCGCGCCAGACGACGCCCATGCCGCCTCTGCCGAGCTGCTCGACCACCCGGTAGCGGCCGGCCAACCGCTCGTTCTCCCCCGTAGCCACCGCTGCCCCGTTCCTCTGTTCCGACTGAGACGGGGTACAGAGTACGGGGCCCCGCAGACAGCTCGGCACGGCGGAGGAAGCGGCCCGGCATCCGGCGCCGCCCGTCGGGGTCGTGCGGTGGACGGTCCAGCGGATCAGGCCCTGAATCAGCTCCTGGTCACTGGGCCGTGGCCGTGAGGTCGCCGCGGCGCGGCGACGCGAAGCCGTCGAGGTCCGCGCGGGTGAGGCCGGTGAGCCGGGCGACCTCGGCGGTGTCGAGGGCGCCGCAGTCGATGCCGCGCAGCAGGTAGCCGCTGAGCGCCTTGGCGGTCGCGGGCTCGTCCATCACGTCGCCGCCGGCCTGGTTGACGTACGCGGCGAGGCGCGCGGCGGCCTGCTCGTAGCCCTCGCGGTAGAAGGCGAACACGGCGGCGTAACGGGTCGGGATGTGCGCCGGGTGCATGTCCCAGCCCTGGTAGTAGGCGCGGGCCAGGGCGCGGCGGGTGAGCCCGTAGTGGAGCCGCCAGGCCTCGTGGACGTGCGCGGTGGGGCCGACGGGGAGGACGTTGGTGGAGCCGTCCGAGACGCGTACGCCGGTGCCGGCGGCGGCGACCTGCATGATCGCCTTCGCGTGGTCGGCGGCCGGGTGGTCGCTGGCCTGGTAGGCGGCGCTGACGCCGAGGCAGGCGCTGTAGTCGAAGGTGCCGTAGTGCAGGCCGGTGGCGCGGC
Source organism: Streptomyces altiplanensis (assembly GCF_053591575.1). Classification (NCBI taxonomy): domain Bacteria; kingdom Bacillati; phylum Actinomycetota; class Actinomycetes; order Kitasatosporales; family Streptomycetaceae; genus Streptomyces; species Streptomyces altiplanensis. Next base: position 50,222 of record NZ_JBSFUB010000034.1, read on the forward strand.
CCTCGGCGGCTTCGATCATCCGGGCCACGGCGGCGGTGCCGTCGGCGGCCAGGATGGACTGGCTGGTCTCGATCTGGATCTCGAAGCCGATCCGGCCCGCGTCCAGGCCGCGCGCCTTCTCGAACTCCTCCAGGAGGCGCACCATCGCGGTGACCTGCTCGGGGTACGTGACCTTGGGCAGCGTCAGGACGAGCCCGTCGGGCAGACCGCCGGCCTCCATCAGGCCGGTGAGGAAGATGTCGAGGGTGCGGATGCCGCGGTCGCGTACGGCGGCCTCCATGCACTTCATGCGGATGCCCATGTACGGGGCGGCCGTGCCGTCGGCGTACGCCTCGCTGATCAGCCGGGCGGCGCGGGCGGCGTGCGCGTCCTCGTCGGCGTCGGTGCGGCCGCCGTAGCCGTCCTCGAAGTCGACCCGCAGGTCCTCGACGGGCTCGCGCTCCAGCTTGGCCCGTACGCGGCCGTAGACCGGCTCGGCGAGGTCGTCGGAGAGGCCGAGGACCGCGGCGAAGGAGGCGGCGTCCGGGGCGTGCTCGTCGAGCGCCTTGAGCGCCCGGTCGCCCCACGAGCGCACGGTGTCGGCGGCGAAGACGTCGCCGGGTACGTAGACCGTGTGTACGGGCTGGCGGGTGCCTGGGTCTCCCGGGTAACGGCGGGCAAGCTCCTCGTCGACCGGTACGAGGGAGGCGCTGATGCCCTCGCTGACCGCGCCCGCGAGGCTTGTCGCCACCTTCTCCTGCTGACCCATTCCAACCCTCCAGTTTTCCGCTTCACGGAATCAACAATCCGCATAGCGAAGTTAATGGCCGGTCATGACCTGCGTCAATGGTCTCCGGAAAGCGGCCGGGGCCGCGCGGTGAAGATCACCACACGGCCCCGGCGCTTTGCGGCGCGGTAAGACTTGCGCAGGTCAGCCCTTGCGGGCCTTGACCTCTTCGGTCAGCTGCGGGACGACCGTGAAGAGGTCGCCGACCACGCCGTAGTCGACGAGGTCGAAGATCGGGGCCTCGGCGTCCTTGTTGATGGCGACGATCGTCTTCGAGGTCTGCATGCCGGCCCGGTGCTGGATCGCGCCGGAGATGCCGGACGCGATGTACAGCTGCGGGGAGACCGACTTGCCGGTCTGGCCGACCTGGTTGGAGTGCGGGTACCAGCCGGCGTCGACGGCGGCGCGCGAGGCACCGACGGCGGCGCCGAGCGAGTCGGCCAGCTCCTCGATGACCTGGAAGTTCTCGGCGCCGTTGACACCGCGGCCGCCGGAGACCACGATCGCGGCCTCGGTCAGCTCGGGGCGGCCGGTGGACTCGCGCGGGGTGCGCGAGACGACCTTGGTGCCGGTCGACTTCTCACCGAAGGAGACCGTGAGCGCCTCGACGGTGCCCGCGGCCGGGGCGGCCTCGACCGGCGCCGAGTTCGGCTTGACGGTGATGACCGGGGTGCCCTTGGAGACACGGGACTTGGTGGTGTACGAGGCGGCGAACACGGCCTGCGTGGCCACCGGGCCCTCCTGGCCGGCCTCCAGGTCGACGGCGTCGGTGATGATGCCGGAGCCGATGCGGACCGCGAGGCGGGCGGCGATCTCCTTGGCCTCGGCGGAGGACGGCACGAGCACGGCGGCCAGGGAGCCTCCGGCGGACACCGCCTCGTACGCGGCCTGGAGCGCGTCCACCTTCGGTACGACGAGGTAGTCGGCGAACTCGGGGGCGTCGGCGGTCAGGACCTTGACGGCGCCGTGCTCGGCGAGCACCGCGGCGGTGGCCTCGGCGCCGTTGCCGAGGGCGACGGCGACGGGCTCGCCGATGCGGCGGGCGAGCGTCAGCAGCTCAAGGGTGGGCTTGCGGACGGCGCCGTCCACGTGGTCGACGTAGACGAGAACTTCAGCCATGGGAATGCTCTCCTGCGAGTGGCGAGTGCGAAGAATCTGGGGGCGTTCGAAGGGCGCGCGGACTTAGATGAACTTCTGGCCCGCGAGGAACTCGGCCAGCTGCTTGCCGCCCTCGCCCTCGTCCTTGACGATCGTGCCCGCGGTGCGCGCCGGGCGCTCGGTGGCGGAGTCGACCTGGGTCCAGGAGCCCTCGAGGCCGACCTCGTCGGCGTCGATGCCGAGGTCGTCCAGGTCCAGGGACTGAACCGGCTTCTTCTTGGCGGCCATGATGCCCTTGAAGGACGGGTAGCGGGCCTCGCCCGACTGGTCCGTCACGGACACGACGGCCGGCAGGGACGCCTCGAGCTGCTCGCTCGCGCTGTCGCCGTCGCGGCGGCCCTTGACAACACCGTCCTCGACGGAGACCTCGGAGAGCAGCGTGACCTGCGGGACGCCCAGGCGCTCGGCCAGGATCGCCGGGAGGACGCCCATGGTGCCGTCGGTCGACGCCATGCCGGTGATGACCAGGTCGTAACCGGTCTGCTCGACGGCCTTGGCGAGCACGAGCGAGGTGCCCATGACGTCGGTGCCGTGCAGGTCGTCGTCCTCGATGTGGACGGCCTTGTCGGCGCCCATGGACAGCGCCTTGCGCAGGGCGTCCTTGGCGTCCTCGGGACCGACCGTCAGCACGGTGATCTCCGCGTCGTCCGCCTCGTCGGCGATCTGCAGCGCCTGTTCGACGGCGTACTCGTCGAGCTCCGACAGCAGGCCGTCGACGTCGTCGCGGTCGACGGTCAGGTCATCGGCGAAGTGCCGGTCGCCGGTGGCGTCGGGCACGTACTTCACACAGACAACGATCCTCAAGCTCACGCCGGCTCTCCTACTGCATCGTCTATTTCTTGACTGCCTCGTTGCAGGCAGCATAGGCGCCTGAAGGGGCGGATTCCGGTCGGGGTGGACCCCCGCTCCGACTGGAATATTACTCGTCAGTACATCCACTGCCTGCCCACTGAGCAAGCGCTTTGAACTGTGACCTTGCCAACGCTGCGTAATCGGCGGATGCGGGAACCCTCAGTCCCTCAGGGCGTTGAAACGTCCCTGGTGGTAGAGCAGCGGCCGACCGCTGCCCGAGGGGTCCCCGGCGACGACCTGTCCGAGTACGACTCGATGGTCCCCCGCCGGCACACGGGCCACCACCCGGCACACCAGCCACGCCAGTACACCGTCGAGCACGGGCACTCCCTCGGGCCCCGTACGCCACCGGGTGGGCGGCGCGAAACGGTCGGCGCCGCTGCGGGCGAACGTGGCCGCCAGCTCCCGCTGGTCCTCGGCGAGTATGTGGACGCCGATGTGCTCGGCCTCGGCCAGCACCGGCCAGCTGGACGAGCCGGTGCCCACGCCGAAGGAGATCAGGGGCGGTTCGGCGGCCACCGAGTTCAGGGAGGTGGCGGTGAAGCCGACGGGACGGGATCCCTGTGCGGTGATCACCGCGACGCCGGCGGCGTGGCGCCGGAAGACCGAACGGAGCAGGTCGGAGGAGGCCTCACGAGCCTGCGCCGGGACCTCACGGGTCTGCGTCGGGAGTGGAATGCCGAGTCCGGGTGAAGCCGTCATGGAGTTGTCCTTGGTGTCCTTCTGCGGTGGGTGCGGGCGGGAGGAGGTCATACGGCGCGGCCGAGCGCGGCGATGACATCGGCCCGGCGCGGCTGCCCCGAGGCCCTGCGCACGATCCGTCCGTCCCGGTCGAGCACGAGCACGGTGGGCGTGGCGCGGATGCCGAGTTCGCGTACGAGATCGAGTCGCGCCTCCGCGTCGATCTCCACATGGGTAACGCCCTCGACCATGCCCGCCACTTCGGCGAGCGTTCTGCGCGTCGCGCGGCAGGGCTGGCAGAACGCGCTGGAGAACTGGACGAGCGTCGCGCGCTCCCCCGGCTCCGCACCCAGTTCGGCCGCGCCCAGTCGTGTACCGCCGTCGTGCCCCGGCACCTTCGCCTCCGTCGATCTCGGTCTCTTCCCGCGTCTCCGTATCCAGCGTTCACCACGGGAAGACGATTCCTCATGTTTCCGTACGTGACGAGAATCTCGCGCATGAAGGACTCCAGGACTGGCTACTCGGCCGTTCATGGGGCACGATCTGCCCAACGCCGCTAAACCTACGGCTGCGTAGCTTCCGCCGGGGAGAGCCCCCCGGGCACAGAAGGGTCCCCCCTGACATGGCAGAACTCGTCTATCGACCGGTCATCGGTGCCGCACGTACCCTGTTCAAGGCGCTGGACCTGAAGATCGACACGCAGGGTTCTGAGAACATCCCCCGCACCGGTGGCGCCGTGCTGGTGAGCAATCACATCAGCTATCTGGACTTCATCTTCTCGGGTCTCGGCGCGCTGCCGCAGAAGCGCCTGGTGCGCTTCATGGCGAAGGACTCGGTCTTCCGCCACAAGATCTCCGGACCGCTGATGCGCGGCATGAAGCACATCCCGGTGGACCGCAAGCGCGGCGAGGCGGCGTACGCGCACGCCCTCGACTCGCTGCGTTCGGGCGAGATCATCGGAGTCTTCCCCGAGGCGACGATCTCCGAGTCGTTCACGCTCAAGAGCTTCAAGTCGGGCGCTGCCCGCATGGCCCAGGAGGCCGGCGTTCCGTTGATCCCCATGGCCCTGTGGGGCACCCAGCGGATCTGGACCAAGGGCAGGCCGCGTAATTTCGGCCGCAACCACATCCCCGTGACGATCCGGGTCGGCGAGCCGATGGACGCGCCCGTGGACGAGTTCGCGGGCGCGATCACGCGCCGGCTGCGCGGCCGGGTGCAGGAACTGCTCGAAGCCGCCCAGCGCGCGTACCCCGTGCACCCGAAGAACGCCGAGGACACCTGGTGGGTCCCGGCACACCTCGGAGGTACGGCGCCGACCGCGGCGCAGGTGCGCGAGGCCGGCTGACCGCATCCCGCGGTTCTCACTCCGGGGAGCGGACCGTGTTCCGCGCCCCGGGGCTCAGCTTCTCCAGCGGCTCGGAGAGCTCGGCCTCCGCGGCCCCGAGCCCTCCGAGCGTCACCGGAGCCATGCCCTCCCCTCCGGCAGGAAGACGGCGCTGACGGACTCCTCGGTCAGCCGCGTACGGACACCCTGACGCCCGTTCCAGCGCCGGCACGTGACGCCTTCGTCGTCACGCCGGACCTCCACGAGCCGGTTGGTCCGCGGCAGTCCGGCGTCCGACAGGGCGCGCTCGGCGAACGCTTCGGCGGATGTGCGGCTGCGGGACGGCCTGGTGCCGAAGGCCGTCCGTGTACGCCGCGCGCCAGGCCGTGGGACTCGACGGCGAGGCGGGTGGAGCCCGGGGGCGAGGGCGCGCACCTCGTCCGACACGGAAAGCGCGAGTGTCATGTCTGGCTTGCCGCGGGTTCTCAGAGGGCGCCGGGAAGCGTCCGCCAGAGGTACGGCCGGTCCGGGGCGGCTCGCAGAGCGCGCAGGACGGCCGGATGCGGCGCAGCGTACAGCTCCGGATAGTCCACTTCGCCGAACTCCGGACGCACGGGGAAGGCCAGTCGCTCGCCGTCCGTGGAGAACCGTGCGTCCACGCCGGGCTTGTTGCCGCGCGGATCCTGCCGCGACCAGCGACCGCACTCCGGAAGCCTGACCGCGACGAGTCCGTGGATCACGGGGTTCGAGCCGTCGTCGTCCGTGAGCCGCTGGTAGCACAGGGCGGCGGGGACCCCCTCGGCGCGCAGCAGCGCCGCGAGGGCGTGGGCCTTGGCATGGCAGATTCCGGTGCGCTGCGCGATCACGTCCGAGGCGCGCCAGGTGACGCGCGGGTCGCCCGCGTCCTGGGAGTGCGGGATGGTGTCGCGTACGAATACGTAGGCCGCTTCGGCGTATGCGTATGCATTGCTCGCTTCGGCACGCAGCCGGGCCGCGGTCTCGCGCACCAGCGGATGCTCATGGTCGATGGCGTCATCTGCGGCCAAGTAGGCGGCCAGGCCAGGCTTTTCCTGGATCAGCTCCATGGTGGCCGAGCGTAAGTACGCGACCGGCCGGAAGTCAATGACTTTCCAGTCGATCGCATACTTATGCGTCGCGTAAGTGCTACCTGGCCATCTCTTCCTTGAGCGCCTGCACGAAGCCGTCCACGTCGTCCTCGGTGGTGTCGAAAGAGCACATCCAGCGGACATCGCCGGCGGCCTCGTCCCAGAAGTAGAAGCGGTAGTGCTTCTGAAGACGCTCGCTGACATCGTGCGGAAGCCGCGCGAACACCGCGTTGGCCTGCACCGGGTAGAGGATCTCGACGCCGTCCAGCTGGCGGACGCCGTCGGCGAGCCGCTGGGCCATGGCATTGGCGTGGCGCGCGTTGCGCAGCCACAGGTCGCGCGCGAGCATCGCCTCCAGCTGCACGGAGACGAAGCGCATCTTGGAGGCGAGCTGCATCGACAGCTTGCGCAGGTGCTTCATGGCGCGCACCGCGTCCGGGTCGAGGACGACGACCGCCTCGCCGAACAGCATGCCGTTCTTCGTTCCGCCGAAGGACATGATGTCCACGCCCACGGTGTTGGTGAAGGTCCGCATCGGTACGTCGAGCGAGGCCGCGGCGTTGGACACCCGGGCCCCGTCGAGGTGCACCTTCATCCCGCGCTCGTGCGCGTGCTCGCAGATCGCCCGGATCTCGTCCGGCGTGTAGACCGTGCCCAGCTCGGTGTTCTGGGTGATCGACACGACCTGCGGCATCGCGCGGTGCTCGTCCTCCCAGCCGTACGCCTGCCGGTCGATGAGCTCGGGGGTGAGCTTGCCGTCCGGCGTCGGTACGGTCAGCAGCTTCAGGCCGCCCATCCGCTCCGGGGCCCCGCCCTCGTCCACGTTGATGTGCGCGGTCTCGGCGGCGATGACCGCGCCCCACCGGTCGGTGACCGCCTGGAGCGCGACCACGTTGGCGCCGGTCCCGTTGAAGACGGGGAACGCCTCGGCCCGCCCGCCGAAGTGGCTGCGGACGATCCGCTGGAGGTTCTCCGTGTAGGCGTCCTCGCCGTAGGCGACCTGGTGGCCGCCGTTGGCGAGCGCGAGCGCGGCGAGCACCTCGGGGTGGGCGCCCGCGTAGTTGTCGCTCGCGAAGCCGCGCACCCGCGGGTCGTGGTGCCGGCGCGCGTCGGTCTTCGCCGCGTTCACCGGGTCCGGGTTCACGGCTTGGGAGTCAGCCACAGGCGCTGTCCATTCACTTCCCTGGCGGGCCGGTCCCAGACTCCGGCGATGGCATCGGCCAGCTCCTTGACGTCCGTGAAGCCCGCGAACTTCGCGTTCGGGCGCTCGGCGCGCATCGCATCGTGCACCAGTGCCTTGACGACCAGGATGGCAGCCGCGGTGTGCGGCCCCTCGTCGCCCCCCGCCTTGCGGAACGCGTCGGCGAGAGCCAGGGTCCATGCCTCGGCCGCGGCCTTGGACGCGGCGTACGCCGCGTTGCCGGCCGTCGGCTGGGAAGCACCGGCCGCGCTGATCAGCAGGTAGCGGCCGCGGTCGCTGCGCTGAAGGGGTGCCTGGAAGGCGAGGGAGGTGTGCTGGACGGTGCGGATCAGCAGTTTCTCCAGCAGGTCCCAGTCCGCGAGGCTGGTCTCGGCGAAGGTCGCGCTGCCGCGCCAGCCGCCGACGAGATGGACCATGCCGTCGATCCGGCCGAACTCCTTCTCGGTCTTGTCCGCCCAGTCGCGGGTGGCTCCGAGGTCGAGGAGGTCGACGGTGTCGCCGGTGACGGTGGCGCCGCCGTGGGCGTACCGCGCGGCGTCGACGGCCTCGGCGAGGCCCGCGGCGTTCGCGTCCGCACCGACTACGGTCGCGCCCGCCTCGGCCAGCCTGAGCAGGGCGGCGCGGCCGGCGGGTCCCGCCGCTCCGGCCACCGCCACCACAGCGCCTTCCAGCGCTCCGCCGTTGCTGATGCCGTTCGTCATGGTCGTCGCCTCCTGGGCGCGAGGGCTCACGCGGCCACCCGCTCGGCACTCGCCGCGGTGATCCCCCGGCTGGAGGCGATCACGTTCTTCAACTTCTTGGAAAGCGCCTCATAGAACATGCTGAGCGGAAACTCGTCCGGAAGCACATCGTCCACGAGTTTGCGCGGCGGCAGCGACAGATCCAGGGCGTCGGGGCCCTTGGCCCAGCGCGATCCGGGGTGCGGTGCGAGGTACGTCGAGACCAGGTCGTACGCCGCGAACCAGTGGACCAGCTTGGGGCGGTCGATGCCGGCCCGGTAGAGGTCCTCGATCTCGGCGCAGAGCTGGTTGGTGACGTGCGGGGCCCGCTCCCAGTCGATCTTCAGCGTGTTGTCGGTCCAGCGCACCACGTCGTGCTTGTGCAGGTACGCGAAGAGCAACTGGCCGCCGAGACCGTCGTAGTTGCGGACGCGGTCACCGCTGACCGGGAAGCGGAACATCCGGTCGAACAGCACGGCGTACTGGACGTCACGGCCGTGCGCGTTGCCCTCGGCCTCCAGCTTCACGGCCTCCTTGAAGGCGGTGAGGTCGCAGCGCAGCTCCTCCAGGCCGTACATCCAGAACGGCTGGCGCTGCTTGATCATGAAGGGGTCGAACGGCAGGTCGCCGTGGCTGTGGGTACGGTCGTGGACCATGTCCCAGAGGACGAACGCCTGCTCGCAGCGGTCCTGGTCGGAGACCATCGCGCGGATGTCCTCCGGCAGTTCGAGGCCGAGCATGTCCACCGCGGCCTCGGTGACGCGGCGGAAGCGGGCCGCCTCGCGGTCGCAGAAGATGCCGCCCCAGGAGAAGCGCTCGGGGGCTTCGCGGACGGCGATCGTCTCGGGGAAGAGGACGGCGGAGTGCGTGTCGTACCCGGCGGTGAAGTCCTCGAAGGTGATGCCGAGGAACAGCGGGTTGTCGTAGCGGGTGCGCTCCAGCTCCGCGAGCCACTCGGGCCACACCATGCGCAGGACGACCGCCTCGAAGTTGCGGTCGGGGTTGCCGTTCTGCGTGTACATGGGGAAGACGACCAGGTGCTGGCGGCCGTCGGCGCGCCGCTGGGCGGGCTGGAAGGCGAGCAGCGAGTCCAGGAAGTCGGGGACCGCGAAGCCGCCGGCGACCCACTTGCGGAGGTCGGCCACGAGGGCCCGGTGGTACGCGGCGTCATGCCCGACCAGGGGGGACAGCTCCTCGACCGCGCCGATCACACGGCTGACGGCGGCTTCCGCTTCGGCGGGCGCCGGGGCGCCCTCGGCGCCGAAATCTATGGACCCGTCCGCCGACTGCCAGGGCCGGATCGCCTCCACGGCATTCTTGAGCTCGGGCCAGGCCGGGTGCTCGACCACGCGCCGGGCACCGGATATGCCGTCGGCGACTGTGTCCTGCACAAGAATTTCCGTCATGTCACTTCCTTCACGGGAGAACCTCGCGTCAAGGCACCGTATAGGTCTTCGACTCTTCCATTCAAGAGCAGGTCCAGCAAATTATCCTGCCGAGCCCCCCTGATCGCCGCCGTTCTTCCTGTCCGACCCCCTACCGGCGCTCGCTTCTGTCATCTCCTTCTTCCGATAGCCATACAGCGTGAGTACCCGCGCCGGCCCTTGTCATCCTCCTGTTCACCGGCCCGGCCCAAGGGGCCGCCGGGACCCGGACGGAGCGTTCCGCTTCTCCGCTCGGGACGGGCTCCTCCGGGGAAGCGGGCCGTTAGGCTGCCCGGGAGCCCCTGTCGACGGAAGCGGGACTGCCTTGAGTTTTCTCACCATTGGTCATCGCGGGGTCATGGGTGTCGAGCCGGAGAACACCCTCCGTTCCTTCGTCCGTGCCGAACAGGCCGGCATGGACGCCATCGAACTCGACCTGCACCTGAGCAAGGACGGCGCGCTCGTGATCATGCACGACGCCGAGGTGGACCGTACGACCGACGGCAGGGGTGCGATCGCCGGCCTGACCCTCGCGGAGCTGCGGGCACTCGACGCCGGGCAGGGCGAGCGCGTCCCGGTCTTCGAGGAGGTCCTCGACACCGTGGGGTCACCGCTCCAGGCCGAGATCAAGGACATCGCGGCGGCGCGGGCGCTCGCCGCGGTGATGCTCCGGCGCGATCTGGCGGGCCGCGTGGAGGTGTCGTCGTTCCACGACGAGGCGGTGGCCGAGATCGCCTCACTCGTCCCCGGCGTACGGACCGTGCTGATCGCCAGCCGTTACGGCAACGACGTGGTGGACCGCGCCAAGGCGGTGGGCGCGGCGACGCTGGCGCTCAACATCCGCAGGCTGACCCTGGAGACCGTGCAGCGCGCGCACGCCGAGGGGCTGCGGGTCATCGGCTGGGTGGTGAACACGCAGGAGCAGCTGCGGCTGGTGCGGGCGCTGGAGCTGGACGGCGCGACGACCGACTACCCGGAGATCCGCCGCACGGGCCGCTTCACCGCGTGAGCGCGAGCGCGCCCAGCGGCGCCGCTCCCTGCCCGTCCCGGACGTGGCCCCCTAGCCCAGCCGCTTCACCAGCAGCTCGAACTCCAGGTCGTCGCGCTGCGGAATGCCGAAGCGCTCGTCGCCGTACGGGAAAGGGGTCGTCTTCCCGGTGCGGCGGTAGCCGCGGCGCTCGTACCAGGCGATGAGGTCCTCCCGTACGGAGATCACCGTCATGTGCATCTCCCGCGCGTCCCACGTCTCGCGCACCGTCCGCTCCGCCTCGGCGATGATCACCTTTCCGAGACCGGCGCCCTGCATCTGCGGACGGACCGCGAACATGCCGAAGTAGGCGGCCTCTCCCCGGTGTTCGAGCTGGCAGCAGGCGACCAGCGCACCGTCCCGCTCGACGGCCAGCAGCCGGCTGTCCGGTGACTTGACCACGTCGAGGACGCCCTCGGGGTCGGTCCGCTGCCCTTCGAGGATGTCCGCCTCCGTGGTCCAGCCCGACCGGCTGGCCTCGCCCCGGTACGCCGACTCGATGAGCGCGACGAGCGCGTCCACATCGGTTTCCGTCGCGTCGCGGAAGGTGAGTTCGGCGGCGGCCGGACGCGGGGTGGTCTCCATGGGGGTGCTCTCCGGATCTGTGCGGCGGTCGGGCGCTCCGAGCTTAATGCGCGCTAAGGTCCCGGTGCATGGTGCAGGTACTGAGCAGCAGGACTCTTCTGCGTCCCACGGATCCGGAGCGTTCCCGCGCGTTCTACGGCGAGGCGCTGGGGCTCGCCGTCTACCGCGAGTTCGGCACGGGGCCCGAGCGCGGGACGGTGTACTTCCTGGGCGGCGGCTTCCTGGAGGTCTCCGGGCGCTCCGACACCCCGCCCTCCCCCGGCCTCCAGCTGTGGCTCCAGGTCGAGGACGCCGCCGCGGCGTACGAAGAACTGTCGGCGCGCGGCGTCGAGGTGCTGCGGCCGCCGGTCAAGGAACCGTGGGGCCTGGTCGAGATGTGGCTCGCCGATCCCGACGGCGTACGCATCGCCGTCGTCGAGGTGCCCGCGGACCATCCGCTGCGCTACCGCCCCTGACCCCGGCGCGCTCCCCGTGCACTCCCGTGCGCTCGCGTACGGCGCGGCGGCGGCGGGCATCGACGGGACGACACCGTCGACGGGGAGGTACACCGTGCACGGACAGGCGATGTCCGGCTGGCTGCTCGTGGCCCTGTGCGCGGCGACCGGCGCGTACTGCCTGCTGCGGCTGCGCAGCGGCAGGGGGGAACACCGTGAAGAGGCGGGCGGTGACGCCCTGATGGGATTCGGGATGGCGGCGATGGCGGTGCCCGCCGCGGTGCTCGCCCCGCCGGCGTGGGGATGGATGCTGTACGCCGGGGTGTTCGGCGGGGCGGCGCTCCGGGCGTTGTGGCAGGCACGCGGGAGCGCGCATCACATGCACCATCTGGTGGGTTCGCTGGCCATGGTCTACATGGCGCTGGCGATGGCACCGGGAAGCGGTGGTTCCGCGCACACGGGACACCCCTCCGGGTACGCCGCCGGCGGGGTTCCACTGCTGACCGGCGCACTGCTGCTGTACTACGCCGCGTACGTGCTGCGCTCGGGGGTGAAGCTGATGCCGGTGGCCACGGCCGCGGGGGGCACCGTCGCGGGAGCGGGGGCGAACGGCGGCGCGGACGGTGGTACGGGCGGTGGCGGCGGGGCGGTCCCCTGGGGCGCGCGGCCTGAGCTGGCGCTCGCCTGCCGGGTTTCGATGGGCATCGGCATGATCGCGATGCTGGTCACCTTGTGAGCCGCCACGGCGAAACCGTGGCCTGCGTCACTTGACGCGCAAGGCCATACCCGTGAGTAGGGCCGCGCTCATAGGCTGGGGCCCATGACGCTCTCCTTGGCACTTCTGCTGCTCGGCGTCGTCGCCGCCGTCGCGGCCCCGCGGCTCCTGTCGCGCGCCGACTGGCGGGAACGCGAACCCGTGGTGGCCCTGTGGGTGTGGCAGTGCGTGGTGGCCGCCGTGCTGCTGTGCTTCGGCCTTTCGATGACGTTCAGCGCGGCCGCCGCCTGGCAGGCCGTACGGGGTCACGTGTTCGCCCCGGCCCCGCACGGCGTCGTGGAGGCGTACGCCCTTGCCGCGTACGGGCCGTGGTCCGCCGTCATCGCGGTGCTGCTGGCCTGCGGAGGGGCCTGGACGGCGGCGATGCTGATCCGGGAGATCCGCGGGGCGCGCGTACGGCGCGGGCAGCGGCGCGCGGACCTGCTCGTACGCTCCCCGCTGCTGCCCGGCGAGGAGCCCGGCGCCGACCGGCTGGTCGTACTGGAGGGGGAGCGCCCGGACGCGTGGTGGCTGCCGGGGGGCGCGGCCCCGCGGCTGGTCGTCACGACGGCGGCGTTGCGGCGCCTGAAGGGACGGCAGCTCGACGCCGTACTCGCCCACGAGCAGGGGCACGCGCGGGCCAGGCACGACTGGCTGCTGCACTGCGCGTCCGCTCTGGCGACCGGCTTCCCGCAGATTCCCGTGTTCGCGGCGTTCCGCGACGAGATGCACCGGCTGGTGGAGCTGGCCGCCGACGACGTGGCCTCGCGGCGCTTCGGACGGCTGACGATCGCCCTCGCCCTGGTGGAACTCAACGAGGACCGCGGCGTGTTCGGGCCGGGCCCGGCCGCCTCGCACACCGGGCTGCCGCAGCGCGTCGACCGGCTGCTGACCGCGGCCCCCCGCCTCACCGCGGGCCGCCGGCTGCGGCTGACGGCGGCGGCCTCGCTCGTTCCGGCCGTACCGCTGCTGGTCGCGTTCGTACCGGGGCTCAGCGCGCTGGGGTAGCCGGCGTACGGGGGCGGCCGTCGTACGGGACGGCCGGCGTTGCGGGAGCCCTTCCCGCACGGGAATGGCTTGTGGCGCCGCCTGTGGGCAAGGATCTCCTCATGCACTCCCCCCAACTGGCTCCGCCCTCCCGTCCCGCTCTCCCCGTGCCGGTACGCACGGCCCTTGTCTGCACGGCCCTCTCGGTCGTCCTTCTGCTGCTCGTCGCGTTCGAGTGGCGGCCGTTGATGTCGCTCGACCGCTCGGTCGGGGACGCCCTGCACCGCTCGGCGGTCGGTGAGCCCGGCATCACGCACGCCAACCGGATCCTGTCCGACTGGGTGTGGGATCCGTGGACGATGCGCGCGCTGGTGGCCGTGGTCTTCGCGTGGCTGCTGTGGCAGGGGGAGCGGCTGCTGGCGCTGTGGATCGCCGCGACCAGTGCGGTCGGTTCGCTCGTGCAGCAGGGCCTCAAGGCGGCGGTCGGCCGTGAGCGTCCCGAGTGGCCCGACCCGGTCGACACCGCGCACTTCGCGGCCTGGCCGTCCGGCCACGCGATGACAGCCGTGGTCACCTGCGGGCTGCTGCTGTGGCTGCTCAGGCTGCGCGGAGCGGGCAGCGGGCCGCGCACCGCCGTGCTCGTCGCCGCAGCGGTGTCCTGCGTCGGCGTCGGCGTCACCCGGATGTATCTGGGCGTGCACTGGATGTCCGACGTGCTGGGCGGCTGGCTGCTGGGAGCAGCCGTGGTGGCGCTCTCGGTGATGGCGTACGGTCGCCTGACCGCTTCCCGGGAAGGAACGTCCGCGTGACGGTCAAGGGCGCGCTCTTCGACTTCTCCGGCACGCTGTTCAGGGTCGAACCCACGGAGGTGTGGCTGCGCACCGTCCTCGACGAGGCGGGCGTGGCCGTGTCCCCGGGCGATTTCGCGCGGTACGTACAGCGGCTGGAGGCGGCCGGCGCGCTGCCCGGCGGGCCCGCCCCGCAGCGGGTGCCGCCGCATCTGGCCGGGCTGTGGGCGACCCGTGACGAGAGCGCGGAGCGGCACCGCGCCGCGTACACGGGGCTCGCCCGCGAGGTGGCCCTCCCCGACGCGCGCCTGTACGACGCCCTGTACGACCGCCACATGACACCGGCCGCCTGGCAGCCGTACCCGGACGCCGCCGAGGTGCTCGGTGAGCTGCGGCGGCGGGGCGTCGGCGTCGCGGTGGTCAGCAACATCGGGTGGGACCTGCGGCCGGTGCTGCGCGCGCACGGCCTGGACGTGTGGGTGGACGCATACGTCCTGTCGTACGAGCACGGCGTCCAGAAGCCGGACCCGCGGCTCTTCGAGGCCGCCTGCGAGGCGCTCGGCCACGCTCCGCGCGACGTCCTGATGGTTGGCGACGACCGCCGCGCGGACGGCGGCGCGGCGGCACTGGGGTGCGCGGTGCACTTCGTGGACCATCTGCCGGCCGACGAGCGGCCCGCGGGGCTGCGCCCGGTGCTCGCACGCGTGGACTGACAGAAAAGCGTCCGCATCCGGCGGTCCCCCGCGCCGCCGGATGCGGACGACAAGCCCACGGAGCAGGCCCGGCGAGGCGCCTGTCGTGGGAGCACTGAGTATATTGGCTACGGGCCAGTCAACGCAGGAGTTATCAGGATGTCCCCGCGCAGCGCATCGGTCAATGAGGAATTGCGCCGCCGTTCCCGTGAGCGGTTGCTGCAGGCCACGGTGGAGCTCGTCGGGGAGCGGGGGTACGAGGCGACGACGCTCGGCGACATCGCGGACCGGGCCGGATCCGCGCGCGGACTGGTCTCGTACTACTTTCCCGGGAAACGCCAGCTGCTGCAGTCGGCCGTGCACCGGCTGATGCACCGGACGCTCGAAGCGGCCCTGGAGCGCGAACCGCGCACCGAGGACGGCCGTGAGCTGCTGGCCCGCGCGATCGACGCCGTACTGGGGCTCGCGTGCGACCAGCCGGTGCTCATGCGCACGCACATGGCGGGCATCCTCCAGGCGGAGGGCTTCGTGCAGTGTCCCGAACAGCAGCGGCTCGCGGAGCTGCTGCGGGGCACCGTCGTGCGCCATGGGTCACGGGACGTGGACGCCGACTACCCGCTGCTGCGCGCGCTGCTGATGGGCGCGGTGTTCGCCGCGCTGCTGCCGGGAGCGCCCATGCCGCTGCCGAGCCTGCGGGCCGAGTTGTTCCAGCGGTACGGGCTGGACTGGGAGCTCGGCGTGCCGCCGGACGGAGAACCGCCCGGCGGCACGCTCGTGCACGGGGTGGATCAGCGGCGGTAGTCGGGCTGCGTCTGCACGTTGAGCTCGCTCAGCCGCACCCTCTGGGCGCCGTCGGTGCGCTTGTCGTTGAGCTTCAGGACGTCGAAGCCCTTGGCCATGTCGTTGGAGTAGATGTAGCCGTTGTAGTAGTACGCCGACCAGGATCCGGCGGTGGACAGGGTGGTCGTGCTGAGGGGACCGCGCTCGAAGAAGGCGATCTCCTTCGGCTTGGCCGAGTCGGTGAAGTCCCAGACGGAGATGCCGCCCTGGTACCAGGCCTGGACCATGATGTCCTTGCCCTTGACGGGGATCAGCGAGCCGTTGTGGGCGACGCAGTTCTCGGTGTCGGCCTGGTGGCGGTCGATCTTGAAGTAGCTCTTGAAGACCAGCTTGCGCTTGTCGCCCTTGCCGGTGATGTCGTAGATGCCGTCGGCACCGCGCTCGGGGCCCGTGGCCGCGTTGCAGGTGGCGGCGGAGCCACCGCCGAGCTCGTCGGTGAAGACGACCTTGTCGGCCTTCTGGTTGAAGGTCGCCGAGTGCCAGAACGCGAAGTTGACGTTGTCCTGGACGCGGTCGATGACCCTCGGCTCCTCCGGGTCCTCGATGTCGAAGAGGATGCCGTCACCCATGCAGGCACCGGCGGCCAGGTCCTTCGAGGGCAGCACGGTGATGTCGTGGCAGCCGGTGGTCTTGGAGACGCCCGGGTTGGTGGGCGCGCCCGGGTTCCCGCCGTCCGGGAAGAGCACCGGGAAGCCCACGACCTCGGACTTCTCCGGGGCGCGGCGCGGCACCTTGATGATGGAGATGCCGTCGTGCGGCGGCTTGCAGTCCGGGAACGTCTCGCTCGGCGAGTACGAGGAGACGTAGACGTAGACGTTGCGTCCCTCGGGCACCAGGGTGTGCGTGTGCGAACCGCACGCGGTCTCGACGGCGGCCACGTACCGCGGGTTGCTCTTGTCGCTGATGTCGAAGATCTTCATGCCCTCCCAGGAGGACTTCTCCGTCGCGGGCTGCGAGGTGCTCGTGCACGAGTTGTCGCTGCGCGAGGAGTCCGTGGAGAGGAAGAGCAGGTCCCCGGAGACGGAGATGTCGTTCTGGGAACCGGGGCACAGGACCTGGGAGACCGTCTTCGGGGCCCTCGGGTTGCTGATGTCGAAGATCCGGAAGCCGTCGTAGTTGCCCGCGAAGGCGTACTTCCCCTGGAACGCCAGGTCGGAGTTGGTGCCCTTGATCGCGTCCTTGGGGATGTTCACCACGTGCTCGATGTTCTTGCTGTGGACGATCTCGTCCACGCCGGGTATCTCGCCGTTCTCGATGGCGGCCCTGGCTTCGGCCTGCTGTGAGGTGGACAGGCTCTTCTTCTTCGCGGGCGCGTCTCCCGGGTCGGGGGTCGCGGCCGCGGGACCGGCCGTCAGCAGCGTGGCGAAAAGCCCGGCCGCGGCTGCTGCCACGCCCAGACGTCTGCGCCGCACGCGGGTGATGTGCAACGAGGTCACTGCGTCCTCCCTTGTATCCGTTCGTAGTTGAACGGTTCGTACACCCCGGCAGTATCGTCGTTTGCATGCACATCTCAACAGATGGCAACGAAGACGTAATGAAAGTTTTTGATCATCCGTGTGTGGAAGCGTGCTAAGAACAGACACCAACCACCCCACATGCCCCAGGAGGTCGCCGTGTTGATCCGCCGCAGCTCCGCACGCGTCCGCAGACTTTCGTGCGTGGCGACGACGGTCGCGATCGCCGTACTCGGTCTCGGCGCCTGCGACGCGGGGAGCGATGAGGCGCCGAAGGCGAAGGCGGCCGCCGGGCCTTCGGTGGTCGCGCCGGGCAAGCCGGGCGAGCCGGCGAAGACCATGTCGGCGGACGAGGCGGAGAAGGCCCTGCCCGACGGCTCCCCCAACGGGGCGGACTTCTCGTACGCGCGGATGATGATCGAGCATCACGGCCAGGCGCTGGTGATGACGGAACTCGCGCCGAAGCGCGCCGCGTCGGCGAAGGTCAAGCGGCTCGCCGAGCGGATCGCGGCGGCCCAGGGGCCGGAGATCGGCGCCATGCGGGGCTGGCTCGACAACAACGGCGGCAAGAAGCACCGGGGCGGCCACGACCACACCTCGATGCCGGGGATGGCCACGGAGAAGCAGCTCGCGCGGTTGCGCGCGGCCAGGGGCGAGGAGTTCGACCGGCTCTTCCTGGAACTGATGGTCATTCACCACGAGGGCGCGGTCGGCATGGCGACCGAGGTCCTCTCGCAGGGGAACAACGTCCAGGTCGAGGAGATGGCGACCGATGTGCTCGCACAGCAGAGCGCCGAGATCGGCCGGATGCGCGACATGATGTGAACGCCCCCGGTTCTAGCGGCGGTTGTGGCGGGGGGACAGAAGGCCCTCGTCACGCGCGCCCGCGATCAGCCTGAGCGACCTGCGGCGGCTGCGGCCCGTCGCGCACATCACCGCGAGCACCGGGTCCCGCCCCGCCTGCTGGGCGGCCCGGTACGCCTGAGCCGCGATCCGCCGGCCCGTGCTGGCCCGGCGGCAGGGCGGGCCAGGAAGCACTGGGCCGTACGGTGCCTGCTGCTGCTGGACAAGGTGGTCAACC